>CAMLHR010000246.1 GCA_946479915.1 uncultured Lysobacter sp. | reverse complement strand
ACTGCACCGCATAGCCGATGTGCTTTTCCGGCGGCAGCGTGTTGGCCAGCACCTCGAGGTCGCGCGCATGGCCGATCGGCAGCGCCGGATCCAGGCGCAGGACGCGGGGCGCCAGCGCGGGCAGCCCGGCCGCCTCGACGACCACCGCCGGCTCGACGCGAGTCAACAGCCAGCCGTCGCCCGCTTCGGCGATGCCCGGCCCGAGCCGCAGGCCCGGCGACGGTGGTGGCGCCAGCAGCCCGCGCACCGCGAGCGTCCCGCCCGGCCGCGGCACGTCCGGCAGGGCGCGCTGTTCGCCCAGCGGCAGCCAGCCCAGGTCCACCAGCAGCGGCATCCCCGCGTCGGGCAGGAACACGCGATACGCGCGCACGCCGACGCGGCCGTCGTGCCGCTGGTTGTCCAGGAGGAACGGGGGCAGCGTGGCGAACTCGCCGCTGCCGGCGCTCCACGCCAGCGCGTCGGCGCGGGCGGGATCGGCCGCGTCGGCCAGCGGGACGGCATCGCGCGCCGCCAGGATGCCTTCGATTTCGGCGAGCAGGGCCTGCTTCTCGATCGAGCGGCCGTACTGCCAGGTGCCGAGCGCCGCGAAGCCCGCGGCCAGCGCGATCGCCGCGATCCAGCCCAACACGATGTTCCGCCGGCGGCTCACGCCCGGCTGGCCGGCGGCGGCGATAATGGCGCGTTGGCGCCACGCGCGCGCCGCCCTTCCCGACCGGTGACCGACGTGAACGACTCGCTCAAGACCCTGCTGGTGATCGCCTTCCTGGTGCTCATCGTGTGGAACCTCGGCGCCGGCCTGTACTACATGCTCACCGACCGCGGCGAGAGCAAGCGCACCGTCAACGCGCTGACGAAGCGCATCGCGCTATCGGTCGCGCTGATCCTGCTGGTGGCGCTGGCGATCTGGGCCGGCTGGATCGAGCCCCACGGCGTCGGCGGATAAGGACATGTGGGAGCCGCTTCAGCGGCGAAAAGCCCGGCCTAGAGCACGTACACGAACAGGAACAAGCCGAGCCAAACGACATCCACGAAGTGCCAGTACCACGCCACCGCCTCGAACGCGAAGTGGTCGTTGCCGGTGAAATGGCCCTTCAGGCAGCGCAGCCAGATGATCGCCAGCATGATCGTGCCGAGCGTCACGTGCGCGCCGTGGAAGCCGGTGAGCATGAAGAACGTGGACCCGTAGATGCCCGACCCCAGCGTGAGGTTCAGTTCGCGATAGGCGTGCAGGTACTCCTCCGCCTGGAAGAACAGGAACAGGGCGCCCAGCAGCACCGTCGCGCCCAGGAACACGAGCAGCTTGGTGCGCTCGCCCGCCTTCAGCGCATGGTGCGCGATGGTCACGGTCACGCCCGAGGACAGCAGGATCAGCGTGTTGAGCAGCGGCAGGCCCCAGGCGGGGATGGTCTGGTAGGCGCCACCGACCTCGCCGGGGCCGCTCGACGGCCAGGCCGCCGCGAACTCGGGCCACAGGATCGCGTTCGTGCTCATGCCGTCGCCGGCACCGCCCAGCCACGGGAGCGCGTACTGGCGCGCGTAGAACAGCGCGCCGAAGAACGCGGCGAAGAACATCACTTCCGAGAAGATGAACCAGATCATCCCCATCCGGAACGAGATGTCGACCTGCCGGTTGTAGTGGCCGGCCAGCGACTCGCGCACCACGTCGCGAAACCAGAAGAACAGGGTCAGCGCCAGCCCGGCGATGCCCACGAAGAACACCATGCGGCCCCAGCTCGTGGCGTTGAGCCAGCTGGCGAAGCCGACCATCGTCACGAACAGGGCGACGGAGGCGACCACAGGCCAGCGGCTGCCGTGCGGCACGTAGTAGATGTCGGCGTCGTGGTGGGCGTGGGCCATGGTCAGGATTTCCGGTCGGTATTTGGGTCGAGTTTGGCGGGGTCGAGTTCGGCGGTCAGCGCATCGTTCCTGAAGAACGTGTACGACAGGGTGAGCGTGTTGATGCCTTCCGGCAGGTCGGGATCGACGATGAAGCGCACCGGCATGTCGCGCGCCTCGCCGGCCTGCAACGTCTGTGCGGTGAAGCAGAAGCACTCGGTCTTGGTGAAGTAGCCGGACGCACGCGCCGGCGCGACCGAGGGCACCGCGCTGCCGACCAGCGCGTGGTCGCTCTTGTTGCGTGCGTAGTACGTGGTCTCGTAGACCTCGCCCGGGCGCACCTGCATCGTCGCGTCGTTGGGCTCGAACGCCCACGGCAGCTTCGAGTTCACGCCGCCATCGAAGATCACCGTCACCACGCGATCGGACACCTTGGCGTTGACCGGCGCCTGCACGGCTTCGCCCTCAAGGCGGATGCCGAACACCTTCTCGCAGGCGATGTCGTACAGCGGAACGAGCGCGAACGAGAAGCCGAACGCGGCGACCGCCACGAGCCCGAGCTTCCAGAGGCCGGAGGTCGGCGCGCTCATTGGCCGAGGATCCCGGTCAGCAGGAAGGCCACGTACACGCCCACCGCGATCGCCGCGACGATCCACGCCGTGCGCACGACGCCCTTGCGCCGGGCGGCGGCCTGGTCGGCTGTCATGGGCGTGGGACGCTCGCGCACGGCCTTATTCGTAGTCCAGGTGCGCGAAGTCGCCGTGGGCCAGGTCGCCGTCGCGGATGACCGGCGGCTTGGTGAAGGTGTGGTGCGGCGCCGGCGAAGGCACGGTCCACTCCAGGCCACGGGCGGCCTCCCAGGCACGCGCCGGCGCCGGCGCGCCGAACTTCTTCGAGTGCCACAGGATGCCGAGCATCAGGAACGGCGTGAGGAACATGCCGAACGCGCCGATCGAGCTGATGAGGTTCCAGTCCGCGAACACCACGTTGTAGTCCGGGATGCGGCGCGGCATGCCGGCCAGCCCCAGGAAGTGCTGCGGGAAGAACAGCAGGTTCACGAACAGCATGGTCCACCAGAAGTGGAACTTGCCCCAGAACTCGTTGTACATCCGGCCGGTCCACTTCGGCCACCAGTAGTAGGTCGCGCCGATGATCGAGAACAGCGCGCCGGTCACCAGCACGTAGTGGAAGTGCGCGACCACGAAGTAGGTG
>CAMLHR010000245.1 GCA_946479915.1 uncultured Lysobacter sp. | reverse complement strand
GCGATGAAGGCAAGGGCAAGATCGTCGACCTGCTGACGCAGGACATCGGCGCGGTGGTGCGCTTCCAGGGCGGCCACAACGCCGGCCACACGCTGGTCATCGGCGGCAAGAAGACCGTGCTGCACCTGATCCCGTCCGGCATCCTGCGCGACGACGCGCTGTGCCTGATCGGCAACGGCGTGGTGCTCCACCCCGGCGCGCTGCTGAAGGAGATCGGCGAGCTCGAGGCCAACGGCGTCGAGGTGCGCAGCCGGCTCAAGATCAGCCCGGCGACGCCGCTGATCATGCCGTACCACATCGCCCTGGACCAGGCGCGCGAGAAGAAGGCCGGCGGCAAGGCCATCGGCACCACCGGACGCGGCATCGGCCCGGCGTACGAGGACAAGGCCGCGCGCCGCGGCATCCGCGTCGCGGACCTGCACTACCCGCAGCAGCTGGCCGAGACCCTGCGCAACGCGCTGGACTACCACAACTTCGTGCTCACCCGGTACCTGGGCACCGACGCCATCGACTACCAGCAGACGCTCGACGAGGCGCTGGCGTTCGGCGAGTACGTCGAGCCGATGAAGTCCGACGTCGCCGGCATCTGCCACGACCTGCGCAAGCAGGGCCGCCGGGTGCTGTTCGAGGGCGCGCAGGGGTCGCTGCTCGACGTCGACCACGGCACCTATCCGTACGTCACCTCGTCCAACACCACCATCGGCGGCGCGCTCGCCGGCACCGGCGTCGGCGCGGACGCGATCGACTACGTGCTCGGCATCGCCAAGGCCTACGCCACCCGCGTCGGCGGCGGCCCGTTCCCGACCGAGCTGCACGACGACGTCGGCCAGGGCATCCGCGACCGCGGCCAGGAATACGGCGCCACCACCGGCCGCCCGCGCCGCTGCGGCTGGATGGACATCGTCGCCCTCAAGCGCGCGGTGGCCATCAACGGCATCAGCGGCCTGTGCATCACCAAGCTCGACGTGCTGGACGGCATGGAGAAGCTGAAGATCGCCATCGCCTACGAATACCGCGGCAAGCGGACCGAGTACGCGCCGCTCGACGCGGCCGGCTGGGAGGAATGCACGCCGGTGTACCTGGAGTTCCCGGGCTGGGAGGAGAGCACCCACGGCATCACCGAGTGGGACCGCCTGCCGGCGGCGGCCCGTGCGTACCTGCGCGCGCTGGAGGAACTGGCGGGCTGCCCGCTGGCGATCGTCAGCACCGGGCCCGACCGCGACGCCAACATCGTCCTGCAGGATCCCTGGGCCTGACCCCGGTCCCGGCGCCTAGCGCCAGCGCCGGGTGATCTTCTGGAAGAACTGGCTGTTGGGGATCTGCAGGACGGTGTCGCTGCCGTCCTCGCGGGTCTCCTGCAGCGTCGTGTGCAGGAAGTTGATGTCGATCACCCGGCCCTTGAGGCCGGGCTTGTCGCCGTTCTCGAGCAGCTCGACCTGGTCGTCCAGCCGGAACGGGCGCGTGGTGAGGATCATCAGCGCGCAGAAGATGTTCGACAGCACGCTCCACGCGGCGAAGAACGCGACCGCGGCGACCGCGATGAAGCCGGTGAGCGTCGCCCAGAGCGACGAGCCCGACACGCCCAGACGCTGGAGGATGGCCAGGAACGCGACGGTGTAGATCACGATCCCGAGCAGGCGACGGGTGCCGATGGCGAACGACCGCTCGAAGTCGTAGCGCGCGCACAGCCGGTCGAGGGCCCGGCGCACGAGCCAGTTCGCCAGCCAGGCGACCAGCAGGATGAGCAGGGCCTGGAGCAGCGACGTGGCCGCGATCTCCAGGTGCGGGGCGGAGGCGGGCGGGGCCAGCCAGGGCAGGGAGGTCGGCATGGCTCCGGACTCTAGCCGTCGAGGCGCATGCGCGCCGCATGCAGGCGTCGGTACAGCGGCATGCAGGCGTCCGCGACGTCCGCCGCGGCACCCGCCAGCACGGGCAGGTCGCGCGCCTCCGGCGCCTCGAACCCGGTGGACTCCCACACGCGGGCGTACCAGTGCGGGGCCCAGACGCCGTCGCTGTCGCGCGGGCCGGCGGGCCACGCGAGCATGCGTTCGGTGAAGTCGATGCCGAGCCAGGCGCAGAGCGCCCGCAGGTAGGCCGCGGGCGCCCGGAGGAAATCGCCCGCGTCGATCACCGGCGGCGCCTCGCCGGCAGCGCACAGTGCGTCGTACAGGGCCGCCTGTTGCGGCAACCCGATGTCGTCCGGCGTCACGGTGGCGCGCGACTTGACATAGCTGGCCACCACCTCGCGCGGGTCGCGGACGAGCAACACGTTGCGCAGCCCGGCGATCCAGCCGCGGTCCATGTGCGGCAGCAGGTGGTGGGTCATGTGCTTCTGGTACCAGACCGGCGCGCCGCCCGGCGCGGGGCCGAGCAGCGCGTCCACGACGCGCCGCCAGTCGGTCTCGCCGGCGGCGACGACCTCCTCGCGCCCCGGATGGTCCAGCCCGGTATGCGCCAGGTAATGCGCGTACAGCGGCTCGTCGCTGACGGCGCAATCGCCGCGGTGTTCCCAGGCCCGCATCATCGCGGTCGAGATGTTGCGCGGGCCCGACCACATCGCGACGCGGATCGTCACGGGCGCGACCTGCCGGCGACGTCGCGCGCGACCAGGTCGCGGTAGAGCGCCTGCAGGCGGCGCACCATCGGGCCCCGGTTGTCCTCGCCGGGCTCGCGCCGCAGCGCGTCCCCGCCGACCGCGCGTCCGTCGATCGTGTGCACCGGCACCACGCCCGCGAAGGTCCCGGTCACGAACGCCTCGTCCGCGCCGTACACGTCGGTCAGGCTGAAGCTCTTCTCGGACACCGGGATCCCGGCATCGCGGGACATCGCGATCACGTTGCCGCGCGTGATGCCGCCGAGGCAGTACTGCCCGGTCGAGGTCCACACCTCGCCCCGTCGCACGATGAAGAAATGGGTGGAGTTGCACGTCGCGACGAACCCGTGCGGATCGAGCATCAGCGCCTCGTCGGCGCCGGCCTGCGTGGCCTGGATGCAGGCGGTGATGCAGTTGAGCTTGCTGTGCGAGTTGAGCTTCGGGTCCTGCACGTCGGGGAA
>CAMLHR010000244.1 GCA_946479915.1 uncultured Lysobacter sp. | reverse complement strand
GACCGCCCGCCCGCGGCGACTCGCGATGCAGCGCGCGGGCGACGAGCTCCTTGCCGGTGCCGGTCTCGCCGGTCACCAGCACCGTGACGGGCGCCTGCGCGAGCCGCCCGATGCTGCGGAACAGCGTGCGCATGGCCGGGCTGTTGCCGACCAGCAGCGGCTCGCCGGTGGCGTCGCCGCTCGCCGCCGGAGCGGCACGTTCGCCGTCTTCGTCCCGCGGCAGCGCGCGTGCCGCCAGCGCCACCGCCTCGTCCAGGTCGAACGGCTTGGACAGGAATTCGTGGGCGCCGCCGCGGAACGCGCCGGCGGTGCTCGCCACGTCGGTGTAGGCGCTCATCACCACCACGGGCAGCGCGGGCAGCCGCTGCTTGAGGCGTGCCAGCAACTGGAGGCCGTCGTCGCCGGGCATGCGCACGTCGGTGAACAACAGGTCAGGCGCGGGGCGCGCGTCGAGCGCCGCCAGCGCGTCCGCCGCGCCGGCGAAGCCGTCCACCGCGTAGCCCGCGTCGCGCAGCGCCGCGGAGAGCACGAAGCGCACGGCGTTGTCGTCGTCCACGATCCAGATGCGCGCGCTCATGCCGCCGCCTCCGGCAACTGCAGCGGCATCGGCAGCAGCAGGGTGAACACGGTGTGGCCCGGGCGCGACCGGTACGCCAGCGAACCGCGATGCTCCCGCGCGACCTGCTGCGCCAGCGCCAGCCCGAGGCCGCTGCCCTCCGCACGACCGGAGACCAGCGGCAGGAACACGCGTTCGGCGAGTTCCTCCGGCACGCCCGCGCCGTCGTCCACGATCTCCACGCGCAGCGCGAGCGCGTGCGCCTCGTCGCCGATCCGCACGCCATGCTCGGCGCGGGTACGCAGCGTCACCGTGGTCGCGCTGGCCTCGATGGCGTTGCGCACCAGGTTCCAGGTCGCCTGCGCCAGCCGGTCCTCGTCGCCGGTCAGCGGCGGCAGGCTGGGGTCGTAGTCGCGCACCAGCTTCACCGCCCAGCCCGCGTCGTTCTCGGCCAGCCGCAACACGCGTTCGAGCACGGCGTGGATGTTGACCGGTTCGTGCGGCCGCGGCGGCGCGGGCGACAGCAGCCGGTCGATCAGGCCCGCGAGCCGGCCGACCTCGCTGTCGATCAGCGCGACCAGTTCGCGCTCGTCGTCGTTGTCCATGCGTGCTTCGGCGCGGCGCGCCAGCAGCTGGGCGGCGCCCTTCAGCCCCGCCAGCGGATTGCGCAGTTCGTGCGCCAGCCCGCGCAACGCGGCCGCCAGCGCGCCGGGCAGCGCCTGCGAAGGATCCTCGCCGGGGAACTCGGCGACGGGGTGCGCCTCCAGCAACCAGTCGCCGCCTTCCAGCGGCGACAACGTCATGTCGGCGAAGCGCGCCGGGCCCTGGCCGGGAAACGCCAGCGCGACGCGCCGCAATCGCAAGGGGGCATCGCGGTCCGGCGGATGGGCGACGCTGCTGTGGAGCACGTCGCCATCCGCCTCGAGCGCATCCAGCCTGAGGCCCGGGAGCCGGCGCAGGCCCACCCCGAGCCAGCGGCCGAAGGCGACGTTGGCGCCGTGCAGCCGGAAGCCCTCGTCCAGCCAGGCGACCGGCGTGGCGAGCGCGTCGTAGGGGGCGGGGTCGGCGGGGGGCATTGCACCAATATAGTGCAAAGCATCGCCGCTGAAGCGGCTCCCACGGGCGGCGCTAGGGGGTCTGGCCGACGAGGGCGTGGAGGAGGCGGGCGTCCTCGGCGTCGAGGGTCGCGGCGGGGTCGTCGCCGTCGTCGATCCCGCGGAAATGGCGGTGGAAGGCGCGCACGGCGGCGGCCCGCTCGTCCTGCGGCGTCCGGTCCTCCAGCGAGTAGCCCAGCAGGCGCAGCGCCATCCACGGATCGAACCCGGGCGGCGGCTCGACGAGCGGCCCGTCCGGCCAGGGGCCGAACCCGGCTTCGGCGAGGGTCGCCCACGGGAAATGCGCGCCGGGGTCGCGCTTGCGGGTGGGGGCCATGTCGGCGTGCGCGATGACCATCGTGCGCGGGATGCCGTGGCGCTCGCAGATGTCCTCGAGCAGGACCAGCAGGCTGTCGACCTGCGCCGCGGTGAACGGCTCGCTGCCGTCGTTGTCGATCTCGATCCCGATGGACGCCGAGTTGAGGTCGGTGATCGTCCCCCAGCGCCCGCCGCCCGCATGCCACGCGCGGCGCGATTCTTCCACGAGCTGGTAGATGCGCCCGTCGTCGCCGACCAGGTAGTGCGCGCTGACGGGGCCGCCGGAATTGGCGGTGCGCAGGGTGTCCAGGCTCTGGTCGACGGAGTCCTGCTCGGTGGCGTGCAGCACGATGACGATCGGGTCGCGCGCGTCGTGGTTGGGCGACGGCACCCACTTCGCCAGCGGGTTCCGCTCGGGCGCGTTCGCGCACGCGCCGAGCAGGCAGGCGAGGGACAAGGCGAGGGCGATGCGCATGTCCGCGATGTTACCCGTGGGAGCCGCCGAAGCGGCTCCCACGGTGGCTTGCGCCTACAGGGAGTAGTAGAGCTGGTATTCCAGCGGATGGGTCGCCGCGCGGAACTTGGTGACCTCCTGCATCTTCAGCCCGATGTAGGCGTCGATGAAGTCGTCGGTCATCACGCCGCCGGCCTTGAGGAACTCGCGGTCGGCGTCGAGCGATTCCAGCGCCTGGTCGAGCGAATGGCAGACGGTCGGGATGTCCTTCGCCTCTTCCGGCGGCAGGTCGTAGAGGTCCTTGTCCATGGCCTCGCCCGGGTCGACCTGGTTCCGGATGCCGTCCAGGCCCGCCATCATCAGCGCGGTGAAGGTGAGGTAGCCCGACTGCATCGGGTCCGGGAAGCGGAACTCGATGCGGCGCGCCTTCGGGTTGGACACGTACGGGATCCTGCAGCTCGCCGAGCGGTTGCGCGCCGAGTAGGCCAGCATCACCGGCGCCTCGAAGCCCGGCACCAGGCGCTTGTAGCTGTTGGTCGTCGGGTTGGTGAACGCGTTGATCGCGCGCGCGTGCTTGAACACGCCGCCGATGTACCACAGCGCCATCTGCGACAGGCCGCCGTAGCCGTCGCCGGAG
>CAMLHR010000243.1 GCA_946479915.1 uncultured Lysobacter sp. | reverse complement strand
GCACTACATCGACCACAAGATCAATTCGATCCAGGACTACCTGGCCAAGAACATCAAGTCGCGCTACGAGATGCTCGACGTCAACGTCTACCAGGAAAACATCTTCCACACGAAGATGCACCTGAAGGAATTCGACCTCGACAACTACCTGTTCGAGGAGAAGGCGAAGAACCTGTCGTTCAAGGAGCGGATGAAGATCGAGGCGCTACTGAAGCGCGAGATCGAGGAACTGTTCCACGGCCGCAACCTGGTGGTGTAGTCACACCCGGTAGGCGATCGTCTTCATCAGCCGCGACGCGGCGGACATCAGCGAGGGGATCGGCGGCGGCAGGGTCCGGGCGCCGGCGGCCTCGGCGTTCGCGGCGTGGCGCGCCTCGTCCTCCTTCATGGTCGCCAGGATCGCGCGGCTGCGGGCGTCGGCCGGCGGGAGCCGTTCCAGGTGGCTGTCCAGGTGCGCCTCGACCTGGCGTTCGGTCTCGGCGACGAAGCCCAGGTTCCAGCCGTCGCCGCGCAGCCCCGCGAGCACGCCGATCGCGTAGCTGCCGCCATACCAGAGCGGGTTGAGCAGGCTGGGCCGGTCGTCGAGTTCGCGCAGGCGGTCCGCGCACCACGCCAGGTGGTCGGTCTCCTCGCGCGCGGCGGCTAGCAGCGCGTCGCGGGTGGCCGGGTCGCGCGCCACGGTGGCCTGGCCCACGTAGAGCGCCTGGGCGCAGACCTCGCCGACGTGGTTCACGCGCATCAGGCCGGCGGCGTGGCGGCGCTCGCCTTCGTCCAGCACGACCTCCGGCAGGTCGCCCGACGGGTTGCGGCGTTCCGCGGCGGTCGCACCGAAGACGGTGCCGAGCGCGTTCTGCGCATCGATCAGCAGGCGGTCGAGGGGGCCGTAGCGGCGATCGGTCATGGCGTGTCGTCCAGGCAGTCGGCGAGGAACTCGACGGGATGCTGCACCGGGACGCGCCGGCCTTCCACCGCCAGCCCGTTGGCCAGGTGCAGGCGGCAGCCGATGTTGGCGCTCAGCAGCCGCGTCGCGCCGCTGCCGGCGAGTTGCGCGAGCAGCGGCGCGCGGAACGCGTCGGCGCGCGCGGGGTCGTTGGCCATGTGCGTGCCGGCCGCGCCGCAGCAGCCGTGGCCCGCGTCCAGCACCACGACATCCAGGCCGGGCACGCGCGCCAGCAGAGAGCGCGTCGCCCCGCCGCTCCGCGCGAGGGTCTGCTGCGTGCAGGGCAGGTGCAGGGCGACGCGCTCGCGGGTCGCGCGGAATCGCAACCGGTCGGGCTGCCTGGCGAGAAACGTCGACGCGTCCTCGACCTGGCCGTCGCCGAGCGTCCCGGCCACGGCTTCATGGCAGCCGCTCGCCAACGTCAGCACCTGGCCGTACCCGGCGAACGCCGCGCGGTTGGCATCGGCGAGGGCCGTCGCGCGCGCGGCATCGCCGGCGTGCGCATGCAGCGTGCCGCAGCAGCCCTGGCCGCGGGGCACCTCGACGTCGAAGCCGAGCGGCGCGCAGAGCCGGGCGACCGCGGCCCGCAGCCCGGCCTCGTAGGGACGGGCAACGCAGCCGGAAAACAGCGCGACGCGGGAGACGCGGCCCGCCGGCCGCGGTGCGGACGCGCGTGGCTCCGGTCGCGGGAGCGGGCGCAGGCGGGCCGGCAGCACCGGCCAGGCGAGCCTGTAGAGCGCCAGCAGTCCCGCCAGCAGCGCGGGGCGCGCGGCCAGTGCCTCGAGGGCGCGCTGTCGCCAGCCCGGCGGCCGCCGGTCGCGCTGCTGGGCCCGGGCGGACACGAGCAGCGGGCCGTAGCGCACGCCGGCCGGACAGACCGCCTCGCAGCGGCGACAGCCCAGGCACCGGTCCAGGTGCCGCTCGCCATCGGGGGTGGGCAATCCGGGGTCCAGGGCCCAGGCGCGAGCCAGCGCGATGCGGCCGCGGGCCGATTCAGCTTCGAGCCGGTCGAGCGAATAGGTCGGGCAGGCGGGCAGGCACAGGCCGCACTGCACGCACTGGTCGGCCAGCGCCACGATCCCGCCGGGCGGGGCGGCGACGGTCGGGGACAGGGGGCGGGCGGGCATGGCCCGCGCGATGCTAGCACCGCGCGTCCCGGCGGCTCGCGGCGGCTTGCGACGCACGCGCCGGACGGCTATCATTCCGCTTCTTTGTCGGCCCCATCGGTCCCCGGGGGGTCGGCCCACAACGCGAGGCGACGTTCCCGCTGCCGCCAGGCACCGGAACCAGCCCGGCAAGGTACCCCCGGAAGAGCCCTCATGAAGACCTTCATTGCAAAGAACGAGACCGTCCAGCGCGACTGGTACGTCGTGGACGCCGAGGGGAAGACCCTGGGTCGCCTGGCCGTCGAGCTCGCCCGCCGCCTGCGTGGCAAGCACAAGCCCGTCTACACCCCGCACGTCGACACCGGCGACTACCTGGTGGTGGTCAACGCCGAGAAGATCGCCGTGACCGGCAACAAGCTGCAGGACAAGATGTACCACCGGTTCACCGGGTACGTCGGCAACCTGAAGTCCGAGACCCTGGCCCAGGCGCTGGAGCGCCATCCCGAGCGCGTGCTCGAGATCGCGGTCAAGGGCATGCTCCCGAAGAACACGCTCGGCCGCGCGATGTACCGCAAGCTGAAGGTCTACGCCGGCCCGAACCACCCGCACACCGCGCAGCAGCCGCAGGCTTTGGAACTCTGATCATGGCGAACGTACTCAATCAAGGCTTGGCCCAGAACTACGGCACCGGCCGCCGCAAGTCCTCCACCGCCCGCGTGTTCCTGCGCAAGGGCAGCGGGAGCATCACCGTCAACGAGCGTCCGCTCGACGAGTTCTTCGGTCGCCAGACCGCGCGCATGATCGTGCGCCAGCCGCTGGAACTGACCAATTCGACCGACAAGTTCGACATCATGGTCACCGTCGAGGGCGGTGGCACGACCGGCCAGGCCGGCGCCATCCGCCTCGGCATCGCCCGCGCGCTGGTCGAGTACGACGAGTCGCTGAAGGGCGACCTGCGCAAGGCCGGCTTCATGACCCGCGACGCGCGCGAGGTCGAGCGCAAGAAGGTCGGCCTGCACAAGG
>CAMLHR010000242.1 GCA_946479915.1 uncultured Lysobacter sp. | reverse complement strand
ACTGGCTGATCCCGCACCAGGCCAACCTGCGCATCATCGAGGCGACCGCCAAGCGGCTGGACATGCCGATGGACCGCGTCATCGTGACGGTGGACCGCCACGGCAACACGTCGTCGGGCTCGGTGCCGCTCGCGCTCGACGAAGCGGTGCGCGCCGGCAAGATCGAACGCGGGCAGATGGTGCTGCTCGAGGCGTTCGGCGGCGGCTTCACCTGGGGCTCGGCGCTGCTGCGCTATTGATCGCATACGCCGCGGTACAGACGCCGCGGCGTGTTCGCCCGTATCATGCCGACCCCGCTTCGAAGGGCACGCGCGTGACCTCCCACATCGCCTTCGTGTTTCCCGGACAGGGATCGCAATCGGTCGGCATGCTCGCCGAGCTCGCCGGCCGGCACGCCGTGGTGCGCGAGGCGTTCGCCGAAGCGGGCGAGGGCGCCGGCGTGGACCTGTGGACGCTGTCGCAGGAAGGCCCCGAGGAGCAGCTCAACCGGACCGAGTTCACGCAGCCCGCGCTGCTCGCCGCCGGCGTTGCCGCGTGGCGCGCCTGGCAGGCCGCCAGTGGCGCGCGCCCGGCGGTGCTCGCGGGCCACAGCCTGGGTGAGTACGCGGCGCTCGTCGCGGCGGGTTCCCTGTCGCTCGGCGATGCCGCGCGGCTGGTGCGGCTGCGTGGCCAGCTGATGCAGGAAGCCGTGCCCGCGGGCACCGGCGCGATGGCGGCGGTGCTCGGTGCGGACGACGCGCTGGTCGAACAGGCCTGCCGGGAAGCGTCGGGCGACGGGATCGTGGTGCCCGCCAACTACAACTCGCCGGGACAGATCGTCATCGGCGGCCATGCCGCCGCCGTGGACCGCGCGATCGCGCTGCTCGCCGACCGCGGCGTGCGCAAGGCGGTGAAGCTGGCGGTGAGCGTGCCGTCGCACACGCCGCTGATGCGCGAGGCCGCGAACCGCCTGTCGTCGGCGATGGCCGACGTCGCCTGGCGCGAACCGGAGCTGCCCGTCGTGCAGAACGTGGACGCCGAGGTGCACGAAGGCATCCAGTCGATCCGCGATGCCCTGGTCCGCCAGCTCTACCTGCCGGTGCAGTGGACCGCCTGCGTGCAGGCGCTCGCCGCGCGCGGCGCGACCCGCATCGCCGAATGCGGCCCCGGCAAGGTGCTCACCGGCCTGGCCCGCCGCATCGACAAGACCCTCGACGCCCGCGCCCTCGGCCACCCCGCCGACCTCGACGCCGCGCTCGCCGACTGGGCAGACGGAAACAGCGGTTCCAGCCACGGATGAACACGGATGAACACGGATAAAGCCTATTAAGTGGGTTTGCTCTATCCGTGTTTATCCGTGTAAATCCGTGGCAAAAATGCACTTGAGGAGTTCGTGATGGCGAAGGTGTTGCAGGGTGAGGTGGCGCTGGTGACGGGGGCGAGCCGCGGCATCGGGGCGGCGATCGCCGACACGCTGGCCGCGCAGGGCGCGACGGTCGTCGGGACCGCGACCTCGGAGAAGGGCGCGCAGGCGATCGGCGAACGGCTCGCCGCGCACGGCGGCCAGGGCCGCGTGCTCGACGTCAACGGCGAGGGCGCCATCGAGGCGCTGGTCGACGCGATCGGCAAGGAGGCCGGTGCGATCTCCGTGCTCGTCAACAATGCCGGCATCACCCGCGACAACCTGCTGATGCGCATGAAGGATGAGGACTGGCAGGCGATCCTCGACACCAACCTCACCAGCGTCTACCGCAGCTGCAAGGCCGTGATGCGCCCGATGATGAAGGCGCGCAAGGGCCGCATCGTCAACATCGCCTCGGTCATCGGCGTCACCGGCAACGCCGGCCAGGCCAACTACGCCGCCGCGAAGGCCGGCATCATCGCCTTCAGCAAGTCGCTCGCGCGCGAGGTCGGATCCCGCGGCATCACGGTGAACGTGGTCGCTCCCGGCTTCATCGAGACCGACATGACCCGCGACCTGCCCGAGGAGGGCAAGGCGGCGATGATGGCGAACATCGCGCTGGGCCGCCTCGGCCAGCCCGCGGACATCGCGGACGCGGTCGCGTTCCTGGCCGGCCCGGCCGCGGCCTACATCACCGGCGAGACCCTGCACGTGAACGGCGGCATGTACATGCCGTAGGCACGGCCCCGGGCCCTCCCGGACCACCCGTCGGGCGGCCGGGCGTGGACGCCGGCCGCACACAGGCACGACCCCCTTTCCCGTAAACTACCCGTCTGAACAGTCTCCCAGGAGGAGAGAGCACCCATGAGCAGCATCGAAGAACGCGTCAAGAAGATCGTCGTCGAACAGCTTGGCGTCAAGGAAGAGGAAGTCACCAACAGCGCCTCGTTCGTCGACGACCTGGGCGCGGATTCGCTCGACACCGTCGAGCTGGTGATGGCGCTCGAGGAAGAGTTCGAGTGCGAGATCCCCGATGAGGAGGCCGAGAAGATCACTTCGGTGCAGCAGGCCATCGATTATGTGAAGGCCCACGTCAAGGAGTGACGGCAGCGCCGGCCCCGCCGGCCGCCACGCAGGACATGCAGGGGCCGCGATTGCGGCCTCGCGCATTTTGTGAGGACAAGCTTGGAGTCAACCGCATGAGTCAGCAGCGTCGCGTCGTGGTCACCGGCCTGGGGATCCTGTCGCCCCTGGGCCTGGACCTGGCCTCCAGCTGGGACGGCGTCGTCAACGGTCGCTCGGGCATCGGCCCGATCACCCACTTCGACGCGTCCGCGTTTCCCACCCGCATCGCGGGCGAGGTGAAGGGCTTCGATCCGGCCAACTGGATCCCGGCGAAGGACATCAAGAAGATGGATCCCTTCGTGCACTACGGCGTGGCGGCCTCGATGATGGCCATCGCCGACGCCGGGCTGGAGATCGACGAGGCCAGCGCCGACCGGATCGGCGTGGCGGTGGGCGCCGGCATCGGTGGCCTGAAGGGCATCGAGGAAACGACGCTGAAGTACGCCTCGGGCGGCCCGCGCAAGGTCTCGCCGTTCTACGTGCCCAGCACGATCATCAACATGATCGCCGGGCAGGTCTCGATCATGACCGGCGCCAAGGGCCCGAACATCGCCGCGGTCACCGCGT
>CAMLHR010000241.1 GCA_946479915.1 uncultured Lysobacter sp. | reverse complement strand
AGAAATCGCCTGAACTACGTTAACTTCAACCAACTGCGATCCTTTTATGCGGTCGCACGCGAGTCGAGCTTCACCAAGGCGGCCGAGCTGCTGTGCATCGGTCAGCCTACCGTCACGACGCAGGTCAAGACCCTGGAGGAGACCTACAATCTCCAGCTATTCGTACGCGGGCCCAATGAGCTGAAGCTCACCGACGCCGGCGAGGCTCTGCTTGCCGTGGCGAAACAGATATTCTCGCTGGAAGAGCGTGCGCACTCCCTTCTGAACACGGTTGGCAATCAATTCGCCGGGCGCATGCATATCGGCACGGTCGGGCCCTTGTTCGTGATGAAGCTGCTGTCCAGCTACATCGATCGCTTCCCGTTGATGCATGTCACGCTGGAGAGCGCCAATTCGGATACGGTCTACCAAAAATTGCTCAACTATGAGGTGGACGTCGGCGTCTTGGGAAGCGACTACAACGATCCGCGGCTGGACCTGGTTTGTCTCGGCAAGCACGAAGTGGTCATCGCCATTCCCGAGGGTCGCGTGGACGACGTGGTCGCCGGGCTGCCCGTCGAGGTCGAACTGTGGAGCGCGCCCGGTCGGCGGTTGCCCGCCACCGTGCGCGAGGTCGCGCCGGTCGCCGATCCGACGACGCGCACCTGGGAGGCGCGCGTCGCGTTGCGGGCCGAGGACTCGGCGGGTGTCGCGCTGGGGCAGACCGCGCGGGTGTTCCTGCCGCGAGAGGACGCGGAAGCCGGCCTGAGCGTGCCGCTCGCGGCGGTCCAGCGCGGCGACGACGCCGGCACCGCGGTGTGGGTGGTCGATCCCGATACGCAACAGGTCGCGCTGGTGCGGGTGGTGCTCGGGCCCTACGGCTCCGAACGCGTCCCCGTGCGCGAGGGCCTGGCGCCCGACGCGCTGGTCGTCGCCGCCGGCGGCCACCTGCTGCAGCCGGGCCAGGTGGTGCGGCCGGTCGACCGCGACAACCGTCCCGTCCGATGAGCGCGCCGTCGCGCTTCAACCTGTCGGCGTGGTCGCTGCGCAACCGCGGCCTGGTGCTGTACGCGATGATCGTGCTGGCGCTGGTCGGCGCATGGTCGTACGCGCAGCTCGGCCAGTCGGAGGATCCGCCGTTCACGTTCCGCGCGATGGTCGTGCAGACGGCGTGGCCGGGCGCGACCGCGGAGGAAGTCTCGCGCCAGGTCACCGAGCGGATCGAGCAGGCGGTGATGGCGACCGGCCAGTACGAGTTCGTGCGCTCGTACTCGCGGCCCGGCGAGTCGCAGGTGATCCTGATGGCGCGGGAGGACCTGCCGTCGGGCGAGGTGCCGGACCTCTGGTACGAGATCCGGAAGAAGGTCGGCGACATCCGCCACACGCTGCCCGAAGGCGTGGTCGGGCCGTTCTTCAACGACGAGTTCGGCGAGACCTACGGGAACATCTATGCGCTGACCGGTCCCGGCTTCGACTACGCGGTGCTCGAGGACCATGCCGAACGGCTGGAACTGGAACTGCAGCGCGTCGAGGGCGTCGGCCGGATCGAGCTGCTGGGGCTGCAGGACGAGAAGGTCTGGATCGAGGTGGACAATGCGCGCCTGGCGACGCTGGGCGTGCCCGTCGAGGCGGTGCGCGACGCGCTGCATGCGCAGAACGCGGTGGTCCCCGCGGGCTTCTTCGAGACCAGCGAGGAACGCGTGCGGGTGCGCGTGGACGGGCGGTTCGAGTCCGTGGACGCGATCCGCGACGCGCCGGTGCGCGCGAACGGGCGCACCTTCCGGCTCGGCGACGTGGCGCGCGTGACCCGCGGGTTCGCCGACCCGGCCGCGCCGCGCATGCGCTTCCAGGGCGAGGACGCGATCGGCATCGCGGTGGCGATGGCCGAGGGCGGCGACATCCTCGCGCTGGGCGACACGCTGGACGCGGAGTTCGAGCGCCTCGCACGGGGCCTGCCGGCGGGCATGGAACTGCGGCGCGTCGCCGACCAGCCGCGCGCGGTGCGCGACTCGGTGGGCGAGTTCATGCGCGTGCTCGCCGAGGCGGTGGCGATCGTGCTGCTGGTGAGCTTCTTCTCGCTGGGCTGGCGCACGGGCCTGGTGGTCGCGGTGTCCATCCCGCTCGTGCTGGCGATGACCTTCGCGGCGATGCACGCGTTCGACATCGGCCTGCACAAGATCTCGCTGGGCGCGCTGGTGCTCGCGCTCGGCCTGCTGGTGGACGACGCGATCATCGCGGTGGAGATGATGGCCATCAAGATGGAGCAGGGGCTCTCGCGCCTGCAGGCGGCGGCGTTCGCGTGGGAGTCCACGGCGTTCCCGATGCTCACCGGAACGCTGGTGACGGCGGCGGGCTTCCTGCCGATCGCGACCGCGGAGTCGAGCGTGGGCGAGTACACGCGCTCGCTGTTCGAGGTGGTGGTGATCGCGCTCGTGGTGTCGTGGGTGGTGGCGGTGCTGTTCATCCCGTGGCTGGGCGACCGCATGCTGCCCGCGCCAAAGGACACCGAGGCGCACGACCCGTATGCCACGCGGTTCTACGACCGCTTCAGGACGCTGCTCGAGGCCTGCCTGCGCCGGCGCTGGCTCGTGATCGGCGCCACGGCCGCCATGCTGGTGCTGTCGG
Source organism: uncultured Lysobacter sp. (assembly GCA_946479915.1). Next base: position 477 of record CAMLHR010000241.1, on the reverse strand, counting down.
TGCTGGCGTTCCGGTTCGTGCCGCAGCAGTTCTTCCCGGACTCGACGCGGCTGGAGCTGATGGTGGACCTGGAACTGGCCGAGGGCAGCTCGCTCGACGCCACGACCGAAGCGGCCGGCCGGCTGGAGGCGCTGCTGCTGGAACGCGACGACATCGACCAGCACGCCGCGTTCATCGGCACCGGCGCACCGCGCTTCTACCTGCCGCTGGACCAGCAGCTGCCGGCGACCAACTTCGCGCAGTTCGTGGTGCGCGCGGAGGACCTGGAGGCGCGCGAGGCCGTGCGCGACTGGCTCGTCGCCGAGGTCGTCCCGCAGTTCCCCACGCTGCAGATGCGCGTGACGCGGCTGGAGAACGGTCCGCCGGTCGGCTACCCGGTGCAGTTCCGCGTGTCCGGCGAGCACATCGACCAGGTGCTGGCGATCGCCTACCGCGTGCGCGAGAAGATCCGCGACAACGGCCACGTCGCCAACGTCA
>CAMLHR010000240.1 GCA_946479915.1 uncultured Lysobacter sp. | reverse complement strand
TTGCGCATCATCGTGATCGGCGCCATCGGCGTTTCGACGGGCTCGGCGGTGTACATGCAGCCGACGACGCCCCAGTCGGCGTCGATCGCCGTGCCTTCCTTCGCAAGCTGCGCGCGGTCATACAGGATCACGACCAGGTAGCGGGCCACCGGCGGCTCCAGCCCCTCGAACCAGCGCACCAGCACCGGCAGCTCGTCGTCGGTGCGTGCCTCGTAGTCGGAACGCAGCAGGTGCCGGTTGTCGTCGGTGATCGGCACCGCCAGACACCGTGTCGAGGTCCAGTTGCGATGCACGTGCAGCTTGCAGAACGGCGCATAGCCGTCGAGCACCTGGAGGGGCGGCATCTCGTTGAGGTGGCGCTCGAATGCCTCGGGCGTGGTGTCCTGGATGGTGTTGCGGCGGTTGGCGCGGAACAGCCGGCTGCGGGCGAAGTCGGTGAGGACGATGGACATGCAGCTGGAGGTTAGCCCACCGGCTCCGCGCCGGACAATTCGGCGACGAAGCCCTGCAGCCGGGCCGCGTCGTCCATGGCGTGGCCGTGCGCGGTGTTGTCGAGCAGGCACCACGCCGGCGTCCGCGCGGCGGCCTGGCGCAACAGGGCGGCGGCCAGCGCGCGCAGCGCATCGTCGTCGTAGCGGCTGTAGTACATCCGCGGCGCGCCGTGCCAGCGCCAGTACGACCACCGGGCAGGACTGCGCGCACCCCCCGGCGCCGCCGCCTCCGGCACCGGCGCGGGATCCGCGGCGACACGAGCGATCGCATGGCGCACCAGCACGGCGTCCGCCGCGGGCGTGAACCAGCTCGCGTGGCGCGGCTCGCATGCGACGCGCGACGCGAAGCGCCGCCGGACCATCGCGAAGAACCGTCCGGCCACCCGCGCGTCGAAGGCCAGGCTCGGCGGAAGCTGCACCAGCACGCCCCCCAGCCGCGACCCCAGGCCGTCCACCGCGTCGAAGAATGCCGACAGCGCGTCGCCGACGCCCTGTAGCCGGGCCTCGTGGGTGATGTCCCGCGGCAGCTTGGCCGAGAAGCGGAACCGCACCGGCACGCTCGCCGCCCACCGTTCGAACGTCCGGGCCTGGTGCGGCCGGTAGAACGTCGAGTTGATTTCCGCGATGTCGAACCGCGTGGCGTAGCGCGCCAGGTGGCTGTCGCCGTCGCCGAACAGCGCGGCATGCCGGGAGGGGATCGACCAGCCCGCGCAGCCGATGCGGACGTTCACAGCCATTCGCAGGGCAGCGCGCGCACCAGGATCTCCTCCTGGCGGAACCGCCGTTCCAGTGCCTTGGCATGGCGCTTCCACCAGTCGCGGTCGAGCGCCTCGACCATCACCTCGAACAGGACCAGGTCGTCCCGCTGCACGGTGTCGTCGTCCTCCCACAACCCGGTCACCGGCGCCCGCTGGTAGGCGGTCACGCCACCGAAAGCCTCCGTGAGTTCCTCGCGCTCGGCAGCGAACAGCGCCGCCGGGAAGGCAACGCCGTCGTTGTCGCGCAAGGGCAGGAACAACTGGACCAGGTGCATGCCCGGAGTCTAGGCGGACCCCCCGTGAACGCGGCCTTGCGCCGGATCAGTCGAAGCGCGGCCGGATGCGGACGCGACGGCGCAGGCCCCAGGCCGTCGCCAACGCATAGCCGACCAGCACGCCACCCACGCCGATCAACCCGCCACGGGTGAGCCACGCGGTCTCACCGGTGGTGTCGCCGTCCTGCCACGCCAGCCAGAGCCCGGCCACGATCCGCGCGGCGAGCAGCAGCGACAGCCCGAGCACCAGCCATCGATTCGGCGTCCGGAACATCCCGTGCGAGGTCACCTCGAAGCGGTCCAGCGACAACCCGATCACCCCCACCCCGCCGCCCACCGCCAGCCCGACCAGCGCATCGCGCAGCGCATCGTCGATCCAGTTCCCGAGCACGGCCGCGACGGCCACGAACGCGACCGCCGACACCAGCAGCAACCAGGCATTCACGCGGACGACCCACGGCTGCACGCGTCGCCGCGATGTCCCGTGCCGATAGCGCTGCACGATGGCCAGCGGCATCAACAGCAGCCACAGCACCACGACGCCGGCGACCAGGAACGGAACGAGCAGGAGGAGCGGCATCAAGCCCGCAGCAGGTAGATCGGCAGCGCCACGAGCCCGAGCAGGCACGCGATCGCGAGCAGCGTCAGCACGACCCGCACCGGCTCGGCGCGCCAGACCGACGCGAAGGTCTCGGCCGTGCCGTCGCGGAGCGCCGCCTCGTACTCGGCGCGGGCCCGCGTCCGGCGCCGCGCCTGGTATTCGGCCATCAGCCGCCGGGCCTCGTCGAAGTCGGCGTCCTCGGTGACGAAGATGCCGCCCCCGGCGATGCCCCACAGGCTCGGCTGGGTCTCGTAGTACGCGATCCGCGCGCCGTCGAGCATCTCGCGCACGTCGTCGGCCTCGTCCTCGGGGACGTGGCGCAGGTTGAGCAGAAGGCTGGACATGCGGGGAGCTTAGCCCCTCCGCGTCACCAGATCCGGACGCGCTCCTCCGGCGCGATCCACAGCGGGTCGCCCTCTTCCACGCCGAACGCCGCGTACCACGCATCCATGTTGCGCAGCGGCGCGAATGCACGAATCTGCCCCGGCGAGTGCGTGCCGTTGACCAGCTGCTGGCGCAGCGCGTCGTCGCGCCACAGCGTGCGCCATACCTGCGCCCAACCCATGAAGAAGCGCTGCTCGCCGGTGAAACCGTCGATCACCGGCGCCGGCTGCCCGTCGAGCGAGCGGCGGTAGGCCTCCAGCGCGATGGTCAGCCCGCCGAGGTCGCCGATGTTCTCGCCCATCGCGACCTTGCCGTTGATGTGCATGTCCGGCAGCTGCGGGAACTCGAACGACTCGTACTGCGCGCCGAGCTTGGCCGCCTCGGCCTCGAACTGCGCCGCGTCCTCGGCCGTCCACCAGTCGCGCAGCAGGCCGCTGCCATCGGACTTGCGGCCCTGGTCGTCGAAGCCGTGGCTGATCTCGTGGCCGATCACGCCGCCGATACCACCGTAGTTGACCGCCGGGTCGGCATCCGGATCGAAGAACGGCGGCTGCAGGATCGCTGCCGGGACCACGATT
>CAMLHR010000239.1 GCA_946479915.1 uncultured Lysobacter sp. | reverse complement strand
CCGTCTTGCCGGTGCCGGTCGCCCCGGTCACGAGGCCGTGCCGGTTGCCGTATTCGGGCAGCAGGTGGACGGGGCCGCCATCCGCCGTGGTGATCGACTTGCCGACGAGGACGAACTGGGTGGGGTCCATTCAGGTGCCCTGCGCAGGAGGTGAACCAATACTATCCAAGAGCCTGAATACTTGCTGCGCATGTGGTTGTTTTCACGGGACTTCCCATCCGACACTGGCATCCTGTTCCGCGACCCGCGGCTTGCGCCGCCGAGATCAATGATCCTTCGTTCCCGAGTTGCCTCCCACCTGTTCGCCGCCGCCGCGCTGCTCGCGGTGGTGTCGCCGATCGCGCTGGCGCAGACCCGCCAGGCGCAGGCCGTCGACGTGCTCGAGCAGCGCATGGCCACCGCGGAGGACCGCTACCGCGAGGCGCAGGTCCTCATCGCCAACAACGATCCCCGGGGCGTCGCCGAAGCCGACGCCGCGCTGGAGGACATCGAGGACGTCGTCATCGACTGCGCCGGCCAGCGTGGCTGCCGCACGACCGACATGCTGGCGGCCTACAAGCGCCTGCTGAAGCAGGGCACGGATGCCGCCGCATCGGGCCTGGCCGAGCCGGGCGTCGTCGACGGCGACGCGGGCCATGGCGCCATCGCCGCCGACGTCCCGGAGGCCGCGCGCGCCGCGCAGCTGCTGTCCGAGGGCCACGACTTCGACGAGATGGTCGAGTTCAACCCGGCCGTGCAGCAGGCGATCCGCCGCTGGCTGACCGACATGCGCCCGGAGCTGATGACCAGCTACGAGAACTACCAGTACCTGCGCCACGAGATGTGGCCGCACTACGCGCGCGCGGGCCTGCCCGAGGCGCTGCTGTTCGGCATCATGGCGAAGGAGTCGCACGGTCGCGTGCACGCCACTTCGCGCGCCGGCGCCGCGGGCCCGATGCAGTTCATGTACACCACCGGCATCCGTTTCGGCCTGGGCCAGGTGGAGGACGGCTTCGACACGCGCTACGACCCGGGCGAGGCGTCGCGCGCCAGCGCCGAGTACCTCAACGAGCGCCTGGGCCAGCTCAACGACAGCATCGAGCTGTCGCTGGCCGCCTACAACGGCGGCGAAGGCCGCGCGCTGCGCATCCACAAGGCGAACCCCGGCCGCGGCTTCTGGAACCAGGCCGTGTACGACGAGTTCCCGGACGAGACGCGCGACTACGTGCCGATGGTCATCGCCGCGGCGTGGCTGTTCCTGCACCCGGAGGAGTACGGCCTGACGTTCCCGCAGGTGAACGGCACGCAGCCGACGACCATCGTGCTGCAGAACCCGGCGAGCATCTATGAGCTGACGATCTGCCTGGGCAACCAGGGCGCGCGCAACGGCTACATGCGGGCGCTGCGCAACCTCAACCCGCGCTACGACGCCGACAGCTGGATCCCGGCGGGCAGCTCGATCAACGCCACGGTCGGCATCGCCAACCTCTACCGGACGCACTGCGTCGACGGCCCGCGCGCCACCCTGGCCCAGCGCCTCGTCGACAGCGACCCCAGGTCCGCCATCGCAAAGAACTAGACGCGTTCTTTGCCACGGATGAACACGGATAAACACGGATAGAGCAGGAAAATAAGGGGGCACAGCAATCGACTTGCTGCGCCCCCCATTCTTTTGCGCTTTGTCTGCTTGATCAGAATTGATCCGTGTTCATCCGTGGCTAAAACGCGTTTGTCAGGGTCGCGAGGCGCTGGCCGAGGCGGACGGGGGACTGGGCGCGTAGGGCGGGGTCGAGTTCGGCGATGGCGGGCGGCAGCAGGACGATGGCGGTGCTGCCGTAGTTGAAGCGGGCCATCTCGGCGAAGCGTTCGCGGACGATCCCCGCGCCGCGGTAGTCCTTCGTCGTCACCGTCCCGCCGTAGGGCGGGATCTCGATGCCGCTCCAGGTGGTTTCGACGCCCGACACGAGCAGGGCGCCCACCATCACCACGGCCATGGGGCCGAAGTCGCAGTCGAAGTGGCAGGCCAGCCGCTCGTTGCGCGCGAACAGGCGCGACACCGCGCCCACCGCGTCCTCGCCGACCGAGAACAGCCGCCCGGGGATGTGCACCGTCTCGCGCAGCGTGCCGGTCCAGGGCATGTGCACCCGGTGGTAGTCGCGCGGCGACAGGTACACCGTGGCGAACACGCCGCCCTCGAACGCGCGCGCCGCCGCCGCGTCGCCCAGCAGTTCCGCGACGGTGAAGCCGCGGCCCTTGGCCTGGAAGATGTGGCCAGCGTCCTCGTGCTGCACGCCCTCGTCGGCGCGGCCGATGTGGCCGCATTCGCTGATCCGTCCGTCCGCGGGCATCAGGATCGCGCGCGGGTCGGGATCGGCCACGCGCACGCCGTCGCGCAGGCCGCGGGTGAAGAACGCATTGAAGCTGGAGTAGGCGGTCGGGTCCGGTTCGGCGGCTTCCGACAGGTCCACGTCGAAGCGGCGCACGACGGTGTCGATCAGCCACTGCTTGAGCCGGGGATGGCGGGAATGGGCGAGCCTGCGCGCGAGCGACGACAGGAACCGGTGCGGCAGGACGTAGGTGAGCGCGGTGATCGGCTTCATGCGTCGTCGGTCGCCAGCCGGCGCAGGTCCGCGGCCACGGCGGCGGGCTCCAGCGGCGGCCGCAGGATCCCGGCGAAGCGTCCCTGGGGGTCGATCACGGCCAGCGTGGACGAATGATCGACGCTGTACTGGTTGGCGGGCGCGCCCTCCGGCGCCGGCACCTTCATGAAGACCATGCCCAGCGAGGTCGCGAACGCCTCGAGCGCGGCCTCGTCGCCGGTCGCGGCGAGCGTCGCCGGGTGGAAATGGTGCGCGTACCGACCGGTCGTTTCCGGCGTGTCGCGCCCCGGGTCGACCGAGACGAACAGCACCTGCGGGCGCACGTCCGCGGGCAGCGTGTCCCACTCGCGCTGCGCGACGCCCAGTTCGGCCAGCGTCGTCGGGCACACGTCCGGGCAATGGGTGAAGCCGAGGAACACCACCGTCCAGCGACCGGCGAGGTCGGCCGGCTCCAGCGGCGTGCCGTCCGACTGCGCCAACGAGAACGCCGGGAGCGGCCGCGCCTCGGGC
>CAMLHR010000238.1 GCA_946479915.1 uncultured Lysobacter sp. | reverse complement strand
GGGGGGGGGGTTACCCTGGGGGGTCTACACACCAACCCGCCGGGCGGGGCCCGGGGGGGCCCCCCCCCGCGGCCGCATCCTTGCCGGCGCGTCCTGCGCCTGTCCGTCCGTTGAATCAGCAGTCGACGCCTTCGGCGCACTCCTCGATCTCGTCGCCGGCTTCCTCGATGTCCTCGCCCAGCCCCGCCATCGTGTTGCAGGCGGCCAGCGAGCCACAGGACATCAGCACCAGCATCAGCATCGTCACCAGCTTCTTTGGGTTACGCATGGGCTTCTCCTTGTTTGCCTCAGCACTCGTCCGATTCGTCGCAGTCGATGTGGCCCTCGGCCTCGTCCTCGATGTTGTCGCCGAGCGACTCGACGTCCTCGCCAAGGCCGGCCATGGTGTTGCAGGCGCCGAGCGCGCCCGTGGAGAACATCGCGATCAGCAGCAACGCGAGCGTGCGCTTGGTGGAACGCATGGGAACATCCTCCGTACCGTCATGGGTCGGAGCGGCGGGCGCCGTCCGGTGGCTGCCATGGAACCGGCCGGACCGTGAAGCCGACGTGGTGCCCGGCGCGAAGGCCGGGTGAAGCGTTCAGGCCATCAGTCCCGCATCAGCGTGGACTTGCCGAACAGGCTCTCCACCAGGTCGATGGCGAGGTACGCGGTGAGGTTGCGCTTGTCCAGCAGCGGGTTGAGCTCGACGATGTCGAGCGAGCCCATCCGGCCCGTGTCGGCGATCATCTCCATCACCAGCTGCGCCTCGCGGTAGTGCGGGCCGCCGGGCACGCGGGTGCCGGTGCCCGGCGCGATGCCCGGGTCGAGGAAGTCGATGTCGAAGCTGACGTGCAGGTGCGTGTCCCCGTCCACGCCCGCGAGGGCCGCCTCCATCGTCCGCTTCATGCCCACCTCGTCGATGTAGCGCATGTCGTAGACGTCCAGGCCGTATTCCTTCACCAGGCGCTTCTCGCCCTGGTCCACGGAGCGGATGCCCACCTGGCGGATCTCCTCCGGGCGCACGGCCGGCTTGTGGCCGCCGATCGTGGTGAGCGCTTCCGGGCCCAGGCCGCACAGGCAGGCGACCGGCATCCCGTGGATGTTCCCGGACGGGGTCACCTCGTGCGTGTTGAAGTCGGCGTGCGCGTCCAGCCAGACGACGCGCAGGCGCTTGCCGGTCGCGCGGCAATGGTTGGCGACGGCCGCGATGGACCCGATCGCCAGGCAGTGGTCGCCGCCGAGCAGGACCGGCATGCGCCCGTCGCCGAGTTCCTTTGAGACCGCGTCCATCACCGCGCGGTTCCAGGCCACGACTTCGTCCAGGTGGCGATACCCTGCCACCGGGCCGACCCAGGGATTGTCAGGGCCGGCGATGTTGCCCCGGTCCACCACGTCGATCCCGCGGGCGGCGAGCGCATCGCCCAGCCCCGCGATGCGCAGCGCGTCGGGACCCATCAGCGCACCGCGATGGCCGGCGCCGACGTCGGTCGGGGCGCCGATGAGGGAAACGGGCGGGAAGCGCCCGGTGGCGGCTGGATTGGACATGCACAGGCCTCGGGGTCTGCCGGCTGTCAGAGTCGAACTGACGACCTACCGCTTACAAGGCGGTTGCTCTACCAACTGAGCTAAGCCGGCGTGGCCCCGGATTCTAGCGCGGGCCGCACGCGGGCCCGGCGCTCACTCCGCGCAGGGCGCGGGTTCGGCCTGCAGCGCGGCGAGGCGCGCGCGCAACGCGGAGGCGTCCTCGCCGGCCGGCAGCGGCAGGAGGAGCCACGTGCTGTCGCCACCCACGGGGTGGACCTGCGCGGCGAACCCCGCGTCCTGCAGCGCGACCTGGCGACGCGCCGCGGCCTCCGGCGTGCTGAAGCGACCGAGCGCGATGCTTCCGGTTTCCGGGCCTTCGGCCACGATCACCGTGTCGTCGAACCCCGCGGCCACGATGCGCGTCGCCAACGCGGCGGAGTCGCCGTCCGCGGGAGGTGGTGCCGCGACCCGCCAGCGGTCGGCGCCCGGGCCCGGCACGGTCACGATCGCGACGCCTGCGTCGAGTGCCGTCGCGCGTTCGCGCGCCGCCTCGAGCAATGCCGGGTCGCTGTACGGACCGAAGCGGTGGCATCGCGGCGCTTCGACCACCGGCGCGGGCGCAGCGGTCGCGCCCTCGGACAACAGGCGCAGCCGCGGGATGCCCGACGGTGCGGCATCGACGGCGGGCGGCGGCGGCGGTGTCGCGTGCGTCGCCCACCACAGCGCGACGGCCAGGTTCATCACCAGCAACAGGACGAGGAGCGCGCGCGGCAGCATGCGGCGATTGTAGGGGCCGGCCGGGTCAGCCGCGCATCGCGACCGCGCTTGCCCACGCGGCCAGGCCCTGCAACACCAGCGACGGCTCGACGCGCGCCGCATCGAGCAGCGGCGCGAACGCGGCGGCACCGCCGCCGTGCAGCAACGCCACCGCGGGTTCGCCGAGGCGGCGCCGCGCTTCGGCGAGGCTGCGCTCGACCAGCGCGCGCGCCGCGCCGTCGCAACCGGACGCGAGCGCGTCGTCCGTGTCCACGGCGAATTCGGCGTAGTGCCCGCCGCCCGCCGGCAACTGCGCCGCGCGCGCGTGCAAGGCCTCGCGCATCACCGTCGGCGACGGCGCGATGCGTCCACCGACGTGCGCGCCGTCGCTGCCGAGCAGGTCGATCACCAGCGCGGTGCCGACGCCGACCAGCAGCCAGGGGCCGTTGCCGAGCGCGCGCGCGCCCAGCATCGCCAGGAAGCGGTCCACCCCGAGGCGCCCCGGCTGCGCGTAGGCGACCCGCACGCCCCCCAGCGCCGCGGGCGTGCGCGCGATGGACACGCGCTCGAAGCGTTGCGCCAGGCCCTGCAGCAACTCGAGCGAACGCACCGGCGAGGCCACGCTGCAGACCCAGGCGCGCCGGCCGGACGGCAGGCGCGAACACCAGTCGATGGCGTCGTGCGCGTGCGCCGCAACCTCGCCGACGCGCCCGTCGCGATCCAGCGGCGCCAACTTCAGGCGCGAATTGCCGAGGTCGAACAGCCAGTCGCCGTCGCGCCTGCTCATCGGGCGCGCACGCTGGCTTCGCCGGCGTGGACGACGCGTTCCCCGTCCGC
>CAMLHR010000237.1 GCA_946479915.1 uncultured Lysobacter sp. | reverse complement strand
GTCGGTCAGCGGGCCCTTCGCCTGCGCCATCAGGAATAGTTCCTGCCCGAAGAACGGCATTGCCGCGCCGGCGTGCGCCTGGTTCCACGCGATCAGCGCCTCCAGCGACGCCACCGGCGCGCCGCTCTCGGCGAGGTAGCGGTCGAGGCCGTCCTTGAACTCGTACAGCAGCACCTCGAACTCCGCGTCGTTCCACTCGTCGTAGCGCGGCACCTCGACATCCACGATCTCGGCGCCGGCCGCGCGCATCGCGGCGATGGCGCGTTCCGTGGCCGCGTCCACGCCGGGGTGGCGGCCCATCGCGGCGCGCAGCACGCCGATGCGGCGGCCCCGCAGCCCGTCGGCGTCGAGGAGCGCGGTGTAGTCGGCGGCGACGTGCTCCTCGGCCGCCGGGCCCGCGGGGTCGGCCGGGTCCGTGCCGGCCATCGCCGTCAGCAACGCGGCCGCGTCGGCGACGGTGCGCGCCATGGGTCCGGCCGTGTCCTGGGACACCGAGATCGGGATGATGCCGTCCCGGCTCACCAGCCCGACCGTCGGCTTGATGCCCACGAGCCCCGCGACCGCGGACGGGCAGATGATGCTGCCATCGGTCTCGGTGCCGACGCCCGCCGCCACGAGGCTGGCGGCGACCGCGGTGCCCGTCCCGGCGCTGGACCCGCACGGATTGCGGTCGAGCACGTACGGGTTCCGCGTCTGCCCGCCGCGCGAACTCCAGCCCGAGGACGAGCGCGTGGAACGGAAGTTCGCCCACTCGCTGAGGTTGGTCTTGCCCAGGATCACCGCGCCGGCCTCGCGCAGCCGGCGCACGAGGAACGCATCGTCGGCGGGGTGGTGCGCGGCCAGCGCCAGCGACCCGGCCGAGTTGGCCATCGGCACCGCGTCGATGTTGTCCTTCAGCAGGACCGGGATGCCGTGGAGCGGGCCGCGGACCGTGCCGGTGGCGCGCTCGGCGTCCAGCGCGGCGGCCTCCTCCAGCGCGCGCGGGTTCGTCTCGATGACCGCGTGGAGCGCAGGCCCGGCGTCGTCGATGGCGGCGATGCGGTCGAGGTAGGCCCGGGTCAGCGCCCGGCTGGTGAGCGTGCCGGCCGCCATGCGCGCCCGCAGCTCGGCGATGCCGACCTCGGAGAATTCGAATGCCGGCGGCGCCGCCGCCGCGATGCCCGCGGCGAGGCAGGCCGCCGTGCCGATCAACGCCAGCAGTTTCCGTCGCATCGCCGATCCCCCGTCGCGTGGCACGTGCGCCGGAGGATAAGCGATCGCGGCGTCGCCGCCCGGGGGATCAGGCCGCGCGGCTGGCGCGCTTGCGGTCGACCTCGGTGCGCAGCTTCTTGCGCAGGCGGATGGCCTTCGGCGTGACCTCGACGAGCTCGTCGTCGTCGATGAACTCCAGCGCCTGCTCCAGCGAGAACCTGATCGGCGGGATCAGGCCTTCGTCCTGGTCCTTGCCGGCCGCGCGGAAGTTGGTCAGCTGCTTGCCGCGCAGGGCATTGACCGTGAGGTCGTTGTCCTTGGCGTTGATGCCGACGACCTGGCCCTCGTAGATCTCCTCGCCCGGCTCGATGAACAGCCGGCCGCGCTCCTGCATCGCGATCTGCGCGTAGGCGGGGGAGGGACCGGTGCCGTTGGAGATGAGCACGCCGTTCTGGCGCTGGCCGATGTCGCCCTCGGCGCGCGGACCGTAGTGGTCGAACACGTGGAACAGCAGGCCGGTGCCGGCGGTCAGCGTGCGGAACTCGGTCTGGAAGCCGATCAGCCCGCGCGCGGGGATGATGTAGTCCAGGCGCACGCGGCCCTTGCCGTCGGGCTCCATGTTCTGCAGCAGCGCCTTGCGCTCGCCCAGCCGGCCCATCACGCCGCCCTGGAACTGCTCCTCCATGTCCACCACCAGCGCCTCGTACGGCTCCTGCATCGTGCCGTCGATCTCCTTGATGATGACCTCAGGACGCGACACGGCGAGCTCGTAGCCCTCGCGCCGCATCGTCTCGATCAGGATCGACAGGTGCAGCTCTCCGCGGCCGGAGACCTTGAACTTGTCGGCGTCGGCCGTGTCCTCGACCTTCAGCGCGACGTTGTGCTGCGTCTCGCGGGTGAGGCGGTCGCGCAGCTGGCGCGAGGTGAGGAACTTGCCGCCGCTGCGGTCCTTGACCCCGGCGAACGGCGAGTCGTTGACCTGGAAGGTCATCGAGATGGTGGGCTCGTCCACGGCGAGCACGGGCAGCTGCTCCACCGCGGCGGGGTCGCAGATGGTGTCGGAGATGCCGACGCCCTCGATGCCGCTGAACGCGATGATGTCGCCCGCGCTCGCCTCGGGCACCTCGACGCGCTCCAGGCCCATGAAGCCCAGCACCTGCAGCACCTTCGCGTTGCGGCGCGTGCCGTCGGCGGCGACCACCGTCACCTGCTGGTTGGTGCGCACCTTGCCGCGCTGGATGCGGCCGACGCCGATGACGCCGACGTAGCTGTTGTAGTCCAGCGAGGTGACGCGCATCTGGAACGGGCCGTCCGGGTCCACCGGCGGGGCGGGGACGTGCTGCGTGATCGCCTCGAACAGCGGCGTCATGTCCCCCTCGCGCACCGTGTCCTCCAGGCCGGCGTAGCCCTGCAGGCCCGAGGCGTAGACGGTGTGGAAGTCGAGCTGGTCGTCGTTGGCGCCCAGCCGGTCGAACAGGTCGAAGGTCTGGTCGAGCACCCAGCTCGGGCGCGCGCCCGGCCGGTCGACCTTGTTCACGACCACGATCGGCTTGAAGCCCATCGCGAACGCCTTCTGGGTGACGAACCGCGTCTGCGGCATCGGGCCGTCCATCGCGTCCACCAGCACCAGCACCGAGTCCACCATGGACAGCACGCGCTCGACCTCGCCGCCGAAGTCGGCGTGGCCCGGGGTGTCCACGATGTTGATGCGCCACACCTGGCCGTCCCTGTCGGTCCACCGGATCGCGGTGTTCTTCGACAGGATCGTGATGCCGCGCTCCTTCTCGATGTCGTTGCTGTCCATCACCCGCTCGGGGACGACGGCGCGCTCGTCGAGGGTGCCCGACTGCTTGAGCAGCTGGTCGACCAGGGTGGTCTTGCCATGGTCGACGTGGGCGACGATGGCGATGTTGCGGAGGCGTT
>CAMLHR010000236.1 GCA_946479915.1 uncultured Lysobacter sp. | reverse complement strand
AGGCGTCCTCGACCTCGAACGTGGACGACAGCATCCTGGCGCACTCGTACTTCGTCGAGTCGATCCCGGTGATCCGCGACATCGCGCAGATGATCCGGCGCCGGCTGGCGCCCGAGGACCGCGCGACCCTGCGGCCGGTGCGGACGGAGGACGGAATCCACTGGCGCCTCGAGGGGCAGCCGTAGCCGATGGGATACGAGACGTTCGACTCTCCGGGGGCGCCGATCAAGGCATTCACGCTGGGCTTCCCCGGAACGTCGATCAAGGCATGGACCCGGGGCGTGCCGGTCGAGGACGTCGCCAGGGAACAGCTCCGCAACATCGCGTGCCTGCCCTTCATCCACCGCCACGTCGCCGCGATGCCCGACGTGCACTGGGGCATGGGCGCCACCGTGGGCAGCGTCATCGCCACCCGGGGCGCGGTCATCCCCGCGGCGGTCGGCGTGGACATCGGCTGCGGGATGATGGCGAGAAGCTCCACGAGTTCGTCGAGCGGCTCGGGCTCAAGGCCACCGACCTGCCCGACACCCTGTCCGGGCTGCGCGCCGACATCGAGCGCGCCGTCCCGCACGGCGTCGTCACCACGCCCGGCCGCGCGACCAAGGGGGGCTGGGAGACGGCGCCGGACTCCGTGTGCAGTCGCTGGCGCGGGCTCGAATCGCGCTACGCCCGGCTCGCCGAGCGCCACCCCCGCATCGACCACGCGAAGTCGCCTGTCTACCAGCTCGGTTCACTGGGCGGCGGCAACCACTTCATCGAGCTCTGCCTGGACGAATCGGATGCGGTGTGGGTGATGTTGCACAGCGGCTCCCGGGGCGCGGGCAACCGGATCGGCACCTACTTCATCGAGCTCGCGAAGGCCGACATGCGCCGGCTGGGCATGGACCTCCCGGACGAGAACCTGTCGTACCTGTCCGAGGGAAGCGCGCATTTCGACGACTACGTCGAAGCGGTGGAGTGGGCGCAGGACTACGCGATGGAGAACCGCAAGGCCATGATGGACGGCGTGTTGCGGGTGCTGCGCGCGCGCCTGAAGTCGTTCCAGACGACGAACGCGGCGGTCAACTGCCACCACAACTACGTCGCGCGCGAACACCACTTCGGGGCCGACGTGCTGGTCACGCGCAAGGGCGCGGTGCGCGCGCGGTCCGGCGACCTCGGCATCATCCCGGGCAGCATGGGCGCGCGCTCGTTCATCGTGCGCGGCAAGGGCAACGCGGACTCGTTCTGCTCCTGCTCGCACGGCGCGGGCCGGGCGATGAGCCGTGGCGAGGCCCGCCGCCGGTTCACCGTGGAGGACCACGCCCGCGCCACGAGACACGTGGAGTGCCGCAAGGACGAAGGCGTCGTGGACGAGACGCCGATGGCCTACAAGGACATCGAGGCCGTCATGGCGGCGCAGGCCGACCTCGTGGAGGTGGTGCACACCCTCAGGCAGGTGGTCTGCGTGAAGGGCTGACCCGCGGCGCGGAAAGTGGTGCCGGAAATAGGATTCGAACCTACGACCTACGCATTACGAATGCGCCGCTCTACCAACTGAGCTATTCCGGCGAAGGGTGGCAATTCTAGCCGGTCGCCCCGCGATCCGCATCTCCCGGGCGCGGGGTTCCACCTGGCGTGTCCGCGAACGGCGTCCGGGCACGTAATGAACAGATACCGCTTCCGCCCAGGTGTCCCGTGTCCGCCCGAACCTGCCTCTTCGTCGCCCTCGCCCTGCTCGCCCCCGCCCTGCCCGCGCAGGCCCAGGACCTCGCGGCGGGGACCTTCTACTACATCCCGGACCGGGACGAATTCGACGATTCGGACCGCAGCTCGATCGCGACGCCCTCGATCGTCGCGGACAGCCCGTCGTTCCTCGGCTGGAAGTGCATGGACGACGGGCTGAACGTGCTCTACGTCTTTGCCCGTTACCTGGGCGGCGACAGCGACGACGAAGTCGTGGTCCGGTACCGGATCGACGACCGCGAGGCCTCGGCCCAGGCCTACTGGCCGCTGCTGCAGGAGCACGAGGCGGCGCACATCCCGATGGACCAGGTGGCGTCGTTCACCGCGGCGGCCCGCAGCGGCAGGCAGGTGCTCATCGAAGTCATGGATCCGCTCGATGGCGAGGTCATCTCGGATCGCTTCGACCTCGATGGCCTGGCGGCATCCCTCCAGAAGCTCGAGTGCGCGGCCTCGGGCTGGTAGCCCGCCGCGTCGTCAGTCGACCAGCTGCACCCGCAGCTCGCGCGGCAGCGCGAACACCATGTTCTCCGGCTCGCCGGACAGCTCCCGCGCCTCGCCGGCGCCGACCTCGCGCAGGCGCTGGAGCACACCCTGGACGAGCACGTCCGGGGCCGACGCACCCGCGGTGACGCCGATCCGGGCGCGGCCCTGGAGCCAGGCCGGATCGATCTCGTCGGCGCCGTCCACCAGGTAGGCCGGCACGCCGTCGCGCTCGGCGAGCTCGCGCAACCGGTTGGAGTTGGAGCTGTTGGGCGAGCCGACGACCAGCACCACGTCGCATTCGCGCGCAAGCACGCGCACGGCGTCCTGGCGGTTCTGGGTCGCGTAGCAGATGTCGTCGTTCTTCGGGCCCTGGATGGCCGGGAAGCGCGCCCTGAGCGCCGCGATGATCTCGCGGGTGTCGTCCACGGACAGCGTGGTCTGCGTGGTGTACGCGACGTTCCCGGGTTGCGAGAGCGCGAGCGTGGCGACGTCGTCGAGGGACTCGACCAGGGTGATGCGCCCGCTGCCGTGCTGGGCGTTCCACTGCCCCATCGTGCCCTCGACCTCGGGATGGCCGGCGTGGCCGATGAGCACCATGTCGCGGCCGGCGCGGCACTGGCGGGCGACTTCCAGGTGGACCTTGGTCACCAGCGGGCAGGTGGCGTCGAAGACCTTCAGCCCGCGGCGCTCGGCCTCCGCCCGCACGGCCTGCGAGACGCCGTGGGCGGAGAAGATGACGGTGGCGCCGTCGGGCACCTCGTCGAGTTCCTCGACGAAGATCGCGCCCTTGGCTTTGAGCGAGCGTACGACCTCAAGGTTATGGACGATCGCCCGTCGGACATAGACCGGCGCACCATGCTCGATCAGTGCATCGCTGAGACGCTTGAAGCCTTCTCGCTGCGCGGCCAGCG
>CAMLHR010000235.1 GCA_946479915.1 uncultured Lysobacter sp. | reverse complement strand
CGGCGCGCCGACCTCGAACGTCTCCGCGGCGACGCCCGCGTCGCTCGCCGCGCGCCGCAGCATCCCCTTCTGCCCGGGGCTGTGCAGCACGACCGTGGCGCCGAAGCCGCGCGCGAGTTCCAGCGACGCGGGCGCGCGCAGGTCGGCGCGGACCTGCGGCAGGTTGTCGCGGTCGAACGAACCGGTGTGGAAGTCCACCAGCGCGTCGCAGTGCCTCACGATGCCGTCGAACAGCGCATCCGCCAGCCGCGCCGCGGCGCTGCCGCGCGCGCTGCCCGGGAAGGCGCGGTTGAGGTCGCGGCGGTCCGGGAGGTAGCGCGAGCCGCGCGCGTAGCCGCCCAGGTTCACGACGGGCACGGCGACCAGCGTGCCGGCCATGGTGTCCGGGTCGGCCCGCGCCAGCACGCGGCGCACGATCTGGATGCCGTTGAGCTCGTCCCCGTGCACCGCGGCGAACAGGCACAGGACCATGCCGTCGCGGGTGCCGTGCACGATCGAGACCGGCAGGCCCTGCCCGGTGCCGTCGCCGACCGCGCTCCATTCCAGGTCCACGCGCGTGCCCGGCGCGACGACCTCGCCGACGAGTTCGAACGGCGCCGGCGGCGGGGCCGGCGCGACCTGCAGCACCGGCGAGACGCAACCGGTGTGGCCTTCGCTGTCGGTCAGGCAGATCTGGGTTCCCTGCTGCGCTTCGACCACCGTCGGCTCGCGCGGGTCCGGCGCGGGCACCGGCGCCTGGGCCTGCGCCACCGCGCAGGCGGACGCGGCCAGCGCGCAGGCGAACGTGCGGACGGTCAGGCGCTGCAGCGCGCGCACAGGCCATGCACCTCGAGGGTCTGCGCCTGCGGCTCGAAACCCAGCGCGCGGGCGCGCTCGTCGAGCAGCGCCACCACGTGGCGGTCCTCCAGCTCGACCGCGGCATGGCAGCGGTCGCAGATCAGGAACGGCACCGAATGCTGGGCCGTGCTGGGGTGGTGGCAGGCGACGTAGGCGTTCACCGATTCCAGCTTGTGGACGAAGCCGTTGGCCAGCAGGAAGTCGAGCGCACGATACACGGTGGGCGGGGCCGCGGCACCGGGACCCTCGCCCTCGCGCACCTGGTCGAGCAGGTCGTAGGCCTTGAGCGGCTTGCCCGCGCGCGCGACCAGCCCGAGCACCCGGGCGCGGATCGGGGTCAGCCGCAACCCGCGTTCGCGGCACGCCCGCTCCACTGCCTTGACGAAGCTCTTCGCGTCGTCGACGTGGTGGTGCGGGTCGGTGCAGTGCGCGTGCATGGCGTCAGGCGGCCGCCTCCGGGGGGAGCTTCGCCAGGGCGGCGTCGATGCGCCGCAGCGCCTCGTCCCGCCCGGCCAGGTAGACCGTGTGCCCGATGTCCGGGCTGACCTGCGTGCCGGTGATCGCCACGCGCAGCGGCTGCGCGACCTTGCCCATGCCCAGCGCCAACGTGGCCGCGACGTCGTGCAGGACGGCGTTGACGCCTTCCGCCGACCAGTCGGCCAGCGCCGCCAGGCGGTCGCGCGCGGCCACGAGCGGCGCGCGGGCGACGGGCTTCAGGTGCCTGGCCACCGCGGCATCGTCGTAGGTGTCGAGCGGACCGAACCACACCGCCGCGCGCTCGGCCATCTCCTTCAGCGTCTGCACGCGGTCGCGCAGGGCGACCACGACGTCCGCGGGCGCAGGACCGGCGGCGAGGTCGAGGCCGGCCTCGCGCAGGTGCCATTCGAGGTGCGTCGCCACCTCGTCCGGATCGTCCGACTTCAGGTACTGCTGGTTGAGCCAGCCCAGCTTCGCCGGATCCAGCCGCGAGGCCTTGGCGTTGACGTCCTCGAGCGCGAACAGCCGCTGCATCTCCGCGATCGAGAACACTTCCTGGTCGCCGTGCGACCAGCCCAGCCGCACCAGGTAGTTGAGCAATGCGTGCGGCAGGTAGCCGGCGTCGCGGTACTGCATGACGTCGGCCGCGCCGGTGCGCTTGGACAGCTTGGCGCCGTGCTCGTCCAGGATCATCGGCAGGTGCGCGAAATGCGGCACCGGCGCGCCGAGCGCCCGGTAGATGTTGATCTGGCGCGGGGTGTTGTTGACATGGTCGTCGCCGCGCACCACGTCGGTGATGCGCATGTCGATGTCGTCCACGACGACGGCGAAGTTGTAGGTGGCGTAGCCGTCGGGCCGGAAGATCACGAGGTCGTCGAGTTCGGCGTTGGCGATCTCGATCCGGCCCTTGACCTTGTCGTCCCACGCGACCACGCCATCGTCCGGGTTGCGGAAGCGGATGACGCGGTTGGGGTCGTCCCGCCGGGGCTCGGCGCGGTCGCGGTAGGCCCCGCTGTAGCGCGGCTTCTGGCCGGCGGCCATCGCCGCCTCGCGCATCGCGTCGAGCTCCTCGCGGGTCTCGTAGGCGTAGTAGGCCTTGCCCTCGGCCACGAGCTGCTCGGCGACCTCGCGGTACCGGTCGAGCCGGTGGGTCTGGTAGACCGGGCCCTCGTCGTAATCGAGGCCCAGCCAGTCCATCGCCTGCAGGATCGCGTCGATCGCGGCCTGCGTGCTGCGCTCGCGGTCCGTGTCCTCGATGCGCAGGATGAACTGGCCGCCGCGACGGCGCGCCTCCAGCCAGCAGTACAGGGCGGTCCGCGCGCCGCCGATATGGAGGTAGCCGGTGGGACTGGGGGCGAATCGCGTGCGGCAGGTCATGGCGAAAATTTTACCTCCTACAATGGCGGGATGGCCGCGCTCTTCATTTCCGACCTGCACCTGGACGATTCGCGGCCGGCGGTCACCGAGCTGTTCGGGCGCTTCGTCGAGGGCGAGGCGCGCGGGGCCGAAGCGCTGTACATCCTCGGCGACCTGTTCGAGGCGTGGGTCGGCGACGACGACCCGTCCGACGCCGGCGCGTTCGTGGCCGCGAAGCTGCGCGCCCTGTCCCGGTCTGGCGTGCCGGTGTTCTTCATGCACGGCAACCGCGACTTCCTGCTCGGCGCCGCCTATGCCGACCGCGCGGGGATGACGCTGCTGCCGGACCCGACGGTGATCCTGGTGGGTGGCCGGCCGGTGCTGCTGATGCACGGCGACACCCTGTGCACCGACGACGTCGCCTACCAGCAGTTCCGCGCGCAGTCACGCGATCCGCGCTGGCAGGCGCAATTCCTGGCCCAGCCCC
>CAMLHR010000234.1 GCA_946479915.1 uncultured Lysobacter sp. | reverse complement strand
GAACACGTGGCCCTCGCGCGAGCCGCCGTTGCCCGCGGCGTAGTCGTCGAGCGCGTCGCCGACCGCGCGCCGGATGGCGTCCGGCGACGCGTACAGGGTGGCGGGATCCAGGTTGCCCTGCACCGCCACGCGGCCGCCGGTGCGGCGCGCGGCGTCCCCGAGCGTGACGGTCCAGTCCACGCCCACGGCGTCGCAGCCGCTGGCCGCGAGCGACTCGAGGTGCGGCGCGTTGCCCTTGCCGAACAGGATCAGCGGCGCGCGGTCGTCGCCGTCGCCACGTTCCAGTTCGGTGGCGATGCGCTGCAGGTAGCGCAGCGAGAACTCGCGGTACATCGCGGGCGACAGCGTGCCGCCCCAGGTGTCGAACACCTGCAGGGCCTGCGCGCCCGCCGCGCGCTGCGCGGACAGGTAGGCGACGACGGCGTCGGTCACGATGCCCAGCAGCCGGTGCATCGCCGCGGGCTCGTTCAGCGCCAGCGCCTTGACCCGGCCCCAGTCCTTGCTGCCGCCGCCCTCGACCATGTAGCAGGCGAGCGTCCACGGGCTGCCGGAAAACCCGATCAGCGGGACGCTGCCATCGAGTTCGCGGCGGATGGTGCGCACCGCGTCCATGACGTAGCGCAGGTCGGTTTCCATGTCCGGCACGCCGAGGCGGTCGACGTCGGCCGCGGAGCGCACGGGGCGCTCGAACCTGGGGCCCTCGCCGTCGGCGAAATACAGGCCCAGGCCCATCGCATCGGGCACGGTGAGGATGTCCGAGAACAGGATCGCGGCGTCCAGCGGGAAGCGGCGCAGCGGCTGCAGCGTCACTTCGCAGGCGAGCTCGGGGTCCTTGGCCATCGCCAGGAAGCTGCCGGCCTGCGCGCGGGTGGCGCGGTACTCCGGCAGGTAGCGCCCGGCCTGGCGCATCAGCCACACCGGGGTGCGGTCCACGGGTTCGCGGCGCAGGGCGCGCAGGAAACGGTCGTTCTTCGGCGGGGTGGGCAAGGCGGTTCTCTGGCTGGCGGGCGTCAGCGCGGGGCGCCGGCACCCTGGGAGTACATGACCTGGAAGCCCTTCTTCAGCTGCAGGTCGCGGGCGTGCTCGAACGCGGCGGTGGCGCTGGCCTGGTCGAGGAACTGTTCCCGGCGCAACTGGCTGCGGCCGCCCATCTGGCCGGTCTCGCGCACGAGGGTCCAGCCGCCGAGCAGGTCGCGCTCGAGCATCAGTTGCACGAAGCGGGGCGCCTCGCGGCCCTCGGGGCGTTGTTGCAGGAGCAGGCGCATGGGACGCGCATTGTACGGGCGCTCAGGTGGACAGGACCGCGCGCACCTCGCCGGCGTCGACGCCGGGCACCAGCCGCGCAGCCCCGGCACCGTCCCACAGGACCAGCCGCAGGCCCTCCGCGGTGGCCTTCTTGTCCAGTCGCATGCGCGCGACCAGCGCGCCGGGATCGAGGCCGGGTGGCACGGCGACCGGGAGGTCGAAGCGACGCAGCAGCCCTTCGAGGCGGTCCGCATCGGCGGCAGGCGCCATCCCAAGGCGTGCCGACAGGCGTGCGGCCGCCACCATGCCGATCGCGACGGCCTCGCCATGGTTGGGCCCGTCCGCGGCATAGCCCGACGCCGCCTCGATCGCATGCGCGAACGTGTGCCCGAAGTTCAGCAGCGCGCGTTCGCCGTGCTCGCGCGGATCGCGCCCGGTGACCGCTGCCTTGTGGCGGCAGGCCGTCGCGATGGCGTCCGTGAGCGCGCCGTCGTCGCGCGCGAGGAGCGCATCGGCATGCGCCTCGAGCCAGTCCAGGAACGGCGCGTCGAGGATGGCGCCGTACTTCACCGTTTCGGCCAGGCCCGCGCGCAGTTCGCGGTCGGGCAGGGTGCGCAGCGTGGTGGTGTCGGCCAGGACGGCCGCGGGCGGATGGAACGCGCCGACGAGGTTCTTGCCCGCGGGCAGGTCCACCGCGGTCTTCCCGCCCACCGATGCGTCCACCATCGCCAGCAGCGTGGTCGGGAGCTGCACCACGTCGATGCCGCGCATCCAGCAGGCGGCGGCGAATCCGGCCAGGTCGCCGATGACACCGCCGCCGAGCGCCAGGACCGTCGCGTCGCGCGTCGCGCCCAGCGTCGCCAGTGCGTCCAGGCAGGCGGCGAAGCCCTCGAGCGTCTTGTGGCGCTCGCCGGCGGGCAGGACGAACCGCGCCAGCCGCAGGCCCGGGCGCGCGCCGCGCAGCGTCTGTTCGACCCGGTCCGCATAGAGCGGCGCGACCGTCGCGTCCGTCGCGAGCAGGACGTGGCCGCCCCGCAACGGCGCGGCCAGGCGGTCGGCGTCCCGCAACAGGCCGGGGCCGATGTCGATCGGGTACGGGGCGGCGCCACCGACGGCGACGCGGATGCGCGGCGGCGTCGCGTCGTTCACGCCGCCGCCCCGTGGGTCCAGCGTCCCTCGAGCGCGCGCACGAGGCGTGCCGCGGCCTCGGCGGGCGCGAGGCCGCCGGTGTCGAAGCGCAGGTCGGCGACCTCCGCGTAGAACGGGGCGCGCTCGACGGACAGGCGGTGCAGCACGGCCTCGCGGTCCTCGCGGGCCAGCAGCGGGCGCGCCTGGTCGCGCGCGAGGCGCTGCAGCTGCCCTTGCACGTCCACGTGCAGGTGCACGACGAACCCGCGGCCGCGCATCAGCGCGCGCGTGCCGGCGTCCACGACGGCGCCGCCGCCGGTGGCCAGCACGAGGCCGTCGCCCGCCAGCAGCTCGGCGATCGCCTGGCGTTCGCGCGTCCGGAAACCGACTTCGCCTTCGCACTCGAAGATCGTCGCCACGGGCGCGCCGGCGCGGGCCTCCACCTCGCGGTCGCTGTCGGCGAACGCGAGCCCGAAGCGCTCGGCCAGGCGCTTGCCGATGGACGTCTTGCCGGCGCCCATGGGGCCGACGAGGACGAGGTGCGGGCGAGGGGTGGGCATGCGTGGATGCTAAAGCAGTGGCACGCGGGCCTGGTCCAGCGGCAGGGTCCGCTGCGCGATCGCCGGCAGCGTCGCCATCGCCTGGCGGCTGGCGCGCTCGAAGAACTGGATGAAGCGCAGCACCTGGTCGCGTGCCATCGCCTGCCGGCCCGGGTGCCGCGCCTGCAGCGACTGCTCCTGCTGCCAGCGCCAGTCGCGCACGACCTCGAACCCGGGCCCCTGGAAGCTCACCACCTACGAGTGCGGCGAGCCGCCCA
>CAMLHR010000233.1 GCA_946479915.1 uncultured Lysobacter sp. | reverse complement strand
TCGAGGTCCCACACGGTGTTCCAGGTCGAGGATGCGGTCATGCTCGTCGGCAGCGACAGGCTGCTGGGATCGGCACCGAAGGCCGGCGACGCGTAAATGCACTGCGGCTGCGCGACATTCACCTCGTAGTCGGTATCGGTGTCGTTGTCGATGTCCACGTTGACGACCTCGGCCGCCGGGGCGGCCGTGAACGGCGTGCTCATCACCTGTTCGATCGCCTTGTTCGCGGCGGCCACAGCCTCCGCGCGGTACTGCATATTCGACATCGCACGGAAGTTGGTCGTGCCGAGATTGAGGGCGGTGACGAGCATCAGCGTGATCAGGACCAGCATGATCATGCCGACGATAAGGGCGGCCCCCCCCTGATTGCGGGACACCTGGCCGATCATGGCGTGATCCTCCGGCCGGAAATGTTCGGCAGCCTGATCGTGCTCACGAACAGGTGGCGCTGGAAGGCGTCGTTGAAGGGGCCGAGTACCGTATCGCCGAGCGTGTAGGTCTTGGCATCCACCGTGCCCTGCGAAGCATCGCGGCTGCGCGCGAGCACATAGAGGCGGACGGCCGTGACATTGGTCAGGTCGTCGACCACGCAGGGTACGGCCGTCGTGCAATGCAGATAGTCGTCGTCGGGCACCCCATCGCCGCGATTGGCCGCGCTCGTGCGCGTCTCGGGATCGACCCAGTCCACCGCGGCCGTGTAGTCCACCGGAGCGCCGGTTTCGCTGAGGTCGTCGACGCCCAGTTCTACCCGGAAGCCCTGGATGCCCTCGATCAAGGGCACCGCCGCCTGGTGTGTCAGCACACCGCCATTGAGGTCGAACTCCGAGCGCATCAATGTCGGGATGCCGTCTCCCGGAGCATCCGCGTGGTCCCGGATGTAATAGAGGGTCGACATGAACCGGCGCTGCTCCGCAGGTGTTACACAGTCGCGCTGGCTCAATGCGAAGCCGGCTGTATCCAGCGTGAATGCCACGAGGTCGTCGGTGCACAGCGATGCCTGGAAATAGAGACGCCCGGCGACGACCGGCTCGCAGTTGGGTGAAACGCCCGGCACGCAGTTCTCGGCGTGCCGAACGACCAGTACATCCGTCCCGGGCTGGCGATCGGTGATGATACCCGCGCAAACCGTGGCATCGTCGTACGCCTGCACCGGCACCCCGATCAGGTTGTTGACGTAGGCGGTCACCCATGTCGCCGGGTCATGGACGAGGCAGGGGTCCGGCACCCCGGTTGGTGCGTCGCTCGGCACGCCATCGGCCGTCTGGTCGTCGAAACCGGCCACGTAGGTGCCCCAGTAGCCCGCGTGCTGCACGTCCGCTTCCAGCACCTGGATCGCGAGTCGACCGCTCTCGATCATGCCGTTGGCGCGCGCGAACTCCCGGTTGCTGCGGCTCGTGTTCGTGAACAGTGCGACCAGGGCGGCGAGGATCAGCAGGCTGATCGTCATCGCGACCATCAGCTCGACCAGGGTGAGACCGCGCTGGCGCGCGCCGATCCTCGTCGCAACATTCATGTCGGTCAGCTCGTTCATGTGAGTGTCGCGATCCGCACGACGGTCGTGACCACGCGGCGACAGAGGTCATTCACGCAGGGGCTGTCGCCCCCGCCGTCGTAAAGGTTCGCTCCGCAACCGACGCTGGCCGGAGGCGCCGACAGCGGCGACATGCCCTGCCAGGCGACCGTCACGAGGTATTCCCCGGCGGCGATGTTCTCGACGCAGGCCCGCGCGCCGAGCATGGCGCCCACGGCGTTGCCGTCGAGGGTTTCGGCCGCGCCCTGCAGCGTGTTGCACCATTCGATGACATCAGCCTCCTGGCGCGACGCGGCCGGCCCGACCGGGCAGGCCATGCCGATGCCGATCGGGTCCGCGGCGCCGGTGACGTAGGCATCGGCGGCATTCCGGTTGAGCTGGATGCGGCTCGCCATGTCATTCAGGATGACCAGCGCCTGCGAGCGCTGGTAGGACTCGGCCTGGAGCACGTGCAGGCGTCCGTGCAGGACGACGAGGCTCAACAGCCCGATCGCCACGATCACCATGGCGACGAGCACCTCGACCAGCGAGACGCCGGACTGCATCGATCGCGTTGCTCGCGTGCCCATGGTCACCACTTGTCGGCCGGAGTCTTGGTCCCGAGCGTGCTCGCCGAAAGATCGCCGTCGCTGACCTGCCCGCCATCAGCCGTCAAGGTGATCGTGACCGACGGCGGCGGCCCGGCGTCAAGCGCGTAGCTGCAGTTGTAGTTCGTCTCGACTTCCTCTGGTGGCGCGCAGGGAAGCTCGGCTACTGATGCATAGGTCCGATTGGCGACGAAATACTGCTCCTGGCGGCTGATCGTTTCCATCATGAACGCCTGCGCCGCACGGCGATTGCCCTTGATGACCGACTGTCGATACGAGGGAATGGCGATCGCCATGAGGATCGCCACGACGATCAGCGTCACCATGAGTTCGACCAGCGTGAATCCCCGGGCCTTGTTCATGATCCGTCTCGCGCAGCAACCGGCACCGGGGGCGACAGTAGCGCAGCATTCGCCACGGCAGCTTCGCCAGCCGCCGTGCGGTTCCCCGGGGACCCCGAACGGCGCGGCCCTGCGAACCGCGTCACATTTCGGCGGCTTCTTCGGGAACCTTATGTCGGATGTCGCGCGGACGAGCGCGTCGCGCCACTCAATTCAATAGAGCACAGGCCGCTCGCTCCACAGCGGGCGCAGGGAAGGCTCGCCCGGCGGGACGGCGATGTCGGCGTCCAGCCACAGGTCTCCGACGGCGGCAAGGCGACCGTGCCCGAAGACCAGCGGCAGCCGGTCCCGCATCCAGGGCACGATGCCGGCCTCCTGGCAAAGGTCCTTTAGACGCTTGCGTGGACGCCCCGGATGGGGCCTCAGGCTCTCGCCGCCCTGGCGAAACCGGATCGTCCAGCGCGAATCTGCCGGCAGTCCTCCGCCATGGCCTGCCACGAGGCCGAATTGCCCGAGGCCCGGACCGAGCGGCAGCAAGCGCGTGATGTCAGCGGCAGCGCTTACGACATTGGCCACGCTCGGGCGCATGGCATAGAGCCGGCCGCGATACCGGCGCAGCTCGCCGTCTTTCCAGCGCAGCACGGGTGACGCATCGCCGCGTGCGTCGTGGAACAAGCGCAGCGCCTCGGTCAGGCGCACAGCGGGCGGCGGGCGCAGGTCGGCCTGGCGCA
>CAMLHR010000232.1 GCA_946479915.1 uncultured Lysobacter sp. | reverse complement strand
TTCGCCGAGACCGGCCACCTGTGCCTGGCCACGCTGCACTCGAACAACGCCGACCAGACGCTCGAGCGCATCCTCAACTTCTTCCCGGAAGCCGCGCACCCCAACGTGCTGATGAACCTGGCGCTGAACCTGCGCGCCGTGGTGTCGCAGCGGCTCGTGCCCGGCACCGACGGCCGCCGCCTGCCGGCCACCGAGGTCCTGATCAACACGCCGCACGTCCGCGACCTGATGCGCCGCGGCCAGATCCACGAGATCAAGAAGGCGATGGAGGATTCGCTGGAGGAAGGCATCGAGACCTTCGACCAGTGCCTGTTCCGCCTGACGAAGGAAGGCAAGATCGAGATGGAGGCCGCCCTCAACGCCGCCGATTCGCGCGACGGCCTGGCCCTCAAGTTCCGCCTGTCCGAAGGCAGCACCGGCGAGCACGACCCCTACGCCGACGTCTTCGGCACCGACGAAACCATGTAGGAGCCGCTTCAGCGGCGATTCCCTTTCCTCTCAGCTCGTCGGCGCATCCGGCTGCACCTCGGGCCGCGCGTCCGCGAACTCCGGGAGGGCCTGGCAGGCGGCATCGATGCGCAGCACCGTCGGATAGGGCGACAGGTCCAGAGAGAAGCGGCGGGCGTTGTAGAGCTGCGGCACCAGGCAGCAGTCCGCGATCGTCGGCGCCTCGCCCTCGCAGAACTCGCCGGTGGCCGGGTGGTCGCACAGCATCGCCTCGAAGGCGGCGAGCCCCTCGCGCAGCCAGTGCCGCACCCACTCCTCGCGCTCGGGTTGCGGCACCCCCCAGGTCTGCTCGAAGTACTGCAGCACCCGCAGGTTGTTGAGCGGATGGATGTCGCAGGCGACCAGTTGCGCCAGTGCCCGCACCCGCTGCCGGCCCCGCGCGGAACTGGGCAGCAGCATCGGCGCCGGCCAGGTCTCGTCCAGGTACTCCATGATCGCCAGCGACTGGCGCAGCGTCCGGTTGCCGTGCTGCAGCACCGGCACCAGGCCCTGCGGGTTGGCCTCGCGGAATTCATCGGTGTGCTGCTGCCCGCCGTCGCGCAGCAGGTGCACCGGCACGGTCTCGAACGGCAGGCCCTTGAGGTTGAGTCCGATGCGGACGCGGTACGCGGCGCTGGAGCGCCAGTAGGAATAGAGGCGGAGCCGGTCGTTCAAGCGTGCGTCCCCTGCTGCGTTGGCTGCGTGTTCCCCTGCACGCCTACGATAGTGCCGCGGGGACGGGCGCGAAAGACCGCCCGTCGCGAGGGCACGCCGCTCAGGGGAGGGGCTGCCGCTCGATGCGCTGGTCGATCGCGCCGAAGATGCTGTTCCCGTCGGTGTCGAGCATCTCGATGCGGACGCTGTCGCCGAACGACATGAATGGCGTGGAGGGCTTGCCGTCGCGCAGGGCCTCCACCGTGCGCCGCTCCGCGAAGCACGAGGCGCCCTTCGACGTGTCCTCGTTGGCGATGGTCCCCGAGCCGACGATGGCGCCGGCCGACAGCGGCCGCGTCTTCGCCGCGTGCGCCACCAGCTGCGCGAAGTCGAACTGCATGTCCACGCCGGCCTCGGGCGCGCCGAACCACTCGCCGTTGACGTGGGTCACCAGCGGCAGGTGCAGCTTGTTGCCGCGCCACGCATCGCCCAGCTCGTCCGGCGTGACGAACACCGGCGACAGGGCCGAGCGCGGCTTGGACTGCAGGAAGCCGAAGCCCTTCGCGAGCTCGTTGGGGATCAGGTTCCGCAGCGACACGTCGTTGACCAGGCCCACGAGCTGGATGTGGCCGGCCGCCTGCTCCGGCGTGACCGCCATCGGCACGTCGTCGGTGACGACCACGATCTCGGCCTCCAGGTCGATGCCGTAGGCCTCGTCCACCACGCGCACCGGGTCGCGCGGCCCGAGGAACCCCGCGCTGGTCGCCTGGTACATCAGCGGGTCGGTGTAGAAGCTCTCCGGCACCTGGGCCCCGCGCGCGCGGCGCACCCGCTCCACGTGGGGCAGGTACGCGCTGCCGTCCACGAATTCGTAGGCGCGCGGCAGCGGCGCGGCCAGCTTGGCGACGTCCAGGTCGAACGCACCGTCGGCCGAACCGTCGTTCAGGGCATCGGACAGCGCGTTGAGCCGCGGCGCGATGTTCGTCCAGTCCTCCAGCGCGCGCTGCAGCGTCGGCGCGATGCCGGTGGCCTGCACCGCGCGCGTGAGGTCGCGCGAGACGACGACGAGCGTGCCGTCGCGACCGCCTTCCTTGAGGCTTCCGAGCTTCATGGGGTGTCCGGTTGCGTGTGGGCCGCGCATTGTACCGCCGCGGCCCGGACCGGCCCCCGGTGCTCAGTCGCCGGGCAACACCTGCGAGCGCGCGTCGTCCCAGCCTTCCCAGGGATCGCGGGTGAGCCGGCCCGCGCGCCGCAGCGCGCCGGCCAGGTCGTAGTGGTCGCCGGACTTCGCGCGGCCGAGTTCCTCCCAGCGCACCGGCATCGCCACGCCGGCGCCGGGCCGCGCGCGCAGCGACCAGCTCGACACCGAGGTCGCGCCGCGCCCGTTGCGCAGCCAGTCGATGAACAGCCGGCCCTTGCGCAGCTCCTTCGACGCGGAGGCGACGTAGCGCTTCGGGTCGATGGTCGCCATCGTGCGCGCCACGGCCTCGCAGAATCCCTTGGCGGCGTCCCAGTCGTGCACCGGCGCGATCGGCACGACGACGTGCACGCCCTTGCCGCCGGACAGCCGCGGGAACGACGCCAGCCCGACCTCGCCCAGCCGCTCGCGCAGGTCGCGCGCGGCCGCGAGGATGTCCTTCCAGCCCAGCCCGGGCCCCGGGTCGAGGTCGAAGACCAGCGTGTCCGGATGCTCGAGGTGCTCGACCGTCGAGCCCCACGGATGGAATTCCAGCACGTTCATCTGCACCAGCTCGAGCAGGCCGTCCACGTCGTGGATCGCGATGTAGCTCGCCTGCCCGCCGCGCTTCTTCGACAGCGCCACGCGGTCCACGTGGCCGCCCAGCGCGCCGCGGTGGTTCTTCTGGAAGAAGCATTCGCCGCCCGCGCCGTCGGGGCAGCGCAGCAGCGACAGCGGGCGCCCGCCCACCCACGGCAGCATGCGCTCGCCGATGGCACGGTAGTAGTCGGCGACCTCGCCCTTGGTGATGCCCTTGCCGGCGTAGACGACCCGCTCCGGGCTGCTGATGCGCACGCCGCCGGCCGCCTTCGAAGGTGC
>CAMLHR010000231.1 GCA_946479915.1 uncultured Lysobacter sp. | reverse complement strand
GGTGTCCGGCCCGAACACCCGCGAATAGGCCCCGAGCGACGCGAGGTCCGTCGTGGCCCCGACGTCCACGTCGTGGTTGCCCGGCACGTAGAGCATCGGCCCGAACCCGTCGAGCGCGTCCACGATGCCGGGGTACAACGAGGGATCGTCGTCGGTGACATCGCCGAGCACGATGCCGAGGTCCACCGGGGCATCGATCGACGCGACGACATCGCGAATGAAATAGTCGACGTCGACGGGCGACTTCGGTTGCGGATCCGCCAGGACCAGCACGGTGGAACCGCCGCGCCAATGCATGGCGTCCCGCACGTCGAAGTCCCCGCAATCCCCGGACGGATCGCGCCAGAGCTCGCGGAAATCCGCGACCCACGCGCCGGCCGGCTTGACCAGGAACACCGGCGTCGTCGGCGCGGGATCGAGGCGATAGTGGCCGTCGGCGCCCGTCAGGACGACGCGCCGCCCGTCGCTCACCTTCGCGCCGGCGACCGGCGTCCCGTCGAAACGCACGATCCCCTCGCATCCCCGTGCGGCCGCGTCCCTCGCCGCGAGCACGCCGATCGCCACGGCGATGCACGTCCATGTCCGCCATTGCGCCATCGAACGTGCCCCCCGTCACAGATTCCCGCCGTATCCTGCCCGTGGGCGCGCAACCGCGGCCTGCCTCGGGGCCCTCCAGCGTATTGTTCCAGAAGGGGAACGTGGGTGCGCGGATGAAGGTATTCCTGTCGACGCTGGTCGGCCTGCTGCTGCTTGCCGCGGGCACGGCGGACGCGCGCCCGGCCGCCGAGATCGGGCCGGGCCAGGAGACGCTCGCACTGTCGCCGTACCTGGCGTTCCACCGGGACGACACGGCGACCCCCGAAGCCATGTTCGCGCTGGCCGATGCGGGCGACTTCGCGCCGGTCCCGCGCAGCGGCGCGACCTTCGGGTTCCAAGACGGCGCGTGGTGGTTCCATGCGCGCGTGGTCAACCGCAACGACGACGAGCCGCGCTGGCTGCTGGTGCAGGAGTACGCGCTGAGCGACCACGTGGACCTGTACGTGCGCCAGCCCGACGGCCGCATCGTGCACGCGGCGGGCGGCGATGCGCTGCCATTCCACCAGCGCGCGGTGCGCTACCGGCATCCCAACTTCCGGGTGCGCCTGCCCGCCGACGCGCCGGTGGACATCCTGTTCCGGGTCGAGAGCGAGAGCTCGATGCAGGTGCCGCTCTCGCTGTACACGCCCAGCGCCTTCGCCGAGCTGGCGCGCGACGCGCAGTTCGGCATGGGCCTGTACTACGGCATCCTGTTCGCGCTGCTGGTCTACAACCTGGTGCTGTGGCTGCTGCTGCGCGACCACGGCTACTTCTGGTACCTGTTCCACGTCGGCAGCTTCGGGCTGGTGCTGTTCTGCCTCAACGGGCTGGGCTTCGAATACCTGTGGCCGACTTCCCCGCAGGTGCAGGAATGGTCGGTGCCGGTGGCCATCTGCATCACCCAGGTGGCGATGCTGCAGTTCACCCGGCACTTCCTCGAGCTGCGCCGGCGCATGCCGCTGGGGGACCGGTTCGCCCTGGCGTACATCGCCTGCTTCGTCGGCTGGGGCATCGCGTCGTTCTTCCTGCCCTACCGCGACAGCGTGCCGGTCGCGTCCGCGGCCGTGTTCCCCGGCATCGCGTTCATCGTGGGCGTGTCGGTGGCGATGGTGCGCCGCGGCTTCCGGCCCGCCCGGCTGTTCCTGGCCGCCTGGGCGCTGTTCCTGGTGGGCATCGGCGCGTTCTCGGCGATCGCCTTCGGCCTGCTGCCCAAGACCTTCTACACCGAGTACGGCCTGCAGGTCGGCTCGGCGCTCGAGATGCTGATGCTGTCCGTCGCGCTCGGCCAGCGCTACGCGAGCCTGCGCAACGAGAACGAGCGGATCGTGCAGAGCGCGAACGCGGAGCTCGAGCGCAACGTGTCCGCGCGCACGCACGAGCTGCGGCAGGCGCTGACCCAGCTTGGCGAGGCCAACGCGCAGCTGCGCGAATACAGCCGGCGCGACCCGCTGACCGGCGTCTACAACCGCCGCCACTTCCGCGAGGCGTTCGAGCAGCACCTGCGCGACCGGCGCCACCGCACCGAGCCGCTGGCGCTGCTGATCGCGGACCTGGACAACTTCAAGCGGATCAACGACAAGCACGGCCACCTGGTGGGCGACAACTGCCTGCGCATCGCCGCGCGCCTGTTCGACGAGGAGATCGCCGTGGCGGGCGGGCTGGTGGCGCGCTTCGGCGGCGAGGAGTTCGTGGCGCTGCTGCCCGGCCTGGCGGCCCGCGAGGCGATGGAGGTGGCCGAGTCGGTGCGCACGCGGGTGAGCGTGGCCAGCGACGAGGACGGTGGCCCGCCGGCGCCGCTCACCGTCAGCATCGGCGTGCACGTGGTGCCGCCGGGCGAACACCCCGTGCCCGAGGACGTCATCCGCATCGCCGATGGCGCCCTCTACCGGGCCAAGCACGACGGGCGCAACCGCGTCGCGCTGGCGGAAGTCCCGCTGCTCGCCGAGGACTAGCCCCCGGCGTCGCCGACGGCGGCGCGCGCCGCCTCGAGCAGCACGCCTTCGGCCACCAGCTGCACGGCCACCGCGACCTCGCCGTCGAGCGCGCGGTCGCGGTCGAGGAAAGGGATGCGCTCGCGCAACGCCTGGTGTGCCGCGGCCACCGCCTTGCCGGGCGCGAACGCCTCGGCGTCGGCCAGTTCCGCGCGCAGCGCCTCCACCTCGTCCAGGAACGCCTCCAGCGCCTTGCCGCCGCGCGGCTGTCCGCCGATCTTCACGGCGAAGCCCTCGGCGTCGGTGCGCCGGGCCAGTTCGCGCGCCGCGTTGATCATGTCGCGCCGCAGGTCCAGCGCCTGCGCCGCCGTGTACAGCTCGAGCGCCAGGACCTTGCCAAGGTCGCCCGCCATCGCCAGCACGTGCCGCGCCTCGTTGGCGCCCATCGAGACGTGGTCCTCCGCGTTCGCGGACGTCGGGATCGAATAGACCGACGCCGGCATCGCGCGGCTGGCCAGGTCGTTGACGATCGCCGCGGCGGTGTACTGGACGATCATGTGCCCGGACTCGGTGCCGTCCTCGTTGCCGATCAGGAACGGCGGCAGCCCGTCGCTGTTGGCCGCGTCCACCAGCTTGTTGAGCCGGCGCTCGGAGATCGAGGCCAGCACCGGGATCGCCGCCTTCACGTAGCTCATC
>CAMLHR010000230.1 GCA_946479915.1 uncultured Lysobacter sp. | reverse complement strand
GGCTGCTGGGCGGCCACCGCGGTGGACAGATCATCGCCACCGGGACGCCAGAGGACCTGGTGAAGCAGAAGCAGTCCCACACCGGCCGCTTCCTCGCCGCGCCGCTGGGGATGAAGCGCTAGGGGCGGACCTCGAATTCCCCGCGCAACGTCCCGCCGTCGCGCAGGGTGAAGTCGATGGCGACGCGGTCGCCCGGTGCGAGCGACGCGGCCGGTTGAGACAGCATCAGGTGCAGCCCGCCGGGCGCGAGCGTCGCCTCGTCGTCCGCGGCGACGACCAGTTCCGGCACGGCGCGCATCCGGCTGACGCCGTCGGCGACGGTGGTCTCGTGGATGGACACGTCGCTGAACGCTTCGCTGCTGGCGCCCACGATGGCCACCGGCGCGTCGCACCGGTTGACGATGCGGCCGAAGCCCGCCTGCATCGGCATTCCAGGAGGGCCCTGGCGGATCCAGCCATCGGCGACGACGGGCGCGCAACCGGACGGCGCGCAGCCACCGGCGGCGACGGCAAGACAGGCGGCCACCAGGGCCTGGATGAGCGGCGCACCCACGTTTCGCATCGGCCTATGATACCGGGACATCCCGACGGAGCCTTGCCGATGAAGCGATCGCTGCTGCCGCTGGCACTTGCCTGCACCCTGGCCGCCTGCGCCGACGACGCGCCGAAGGATGTGTCGCCCCAGCCCGCCCAGCGGACCACGGCGCCGGACGCCGGCGACGACGCCAGCAGCGACGCGGGCGACACGCGCCTGACGATCTTCAGCGGCGACTACGCGTCCATCGAGTCCGGCTACGGCGGCGACGCGGGCTACGCGCTGGTGCGTCGCAACCTCCATTTCGACCTGCAGGCCGGCGCCAACCGGGTGACGATGAGCGAGCTGCCCGACGGCATCGACGTCGCCGCCACGTCGCTGCGCCCGACCACCGACGGCGTGAGCGTCGGCGCACAGCGCTACCTCGCGCCGCTCGCCGGTGCGCAGGAAGTGTTCTCGAACGCGCTCGGGCGGCGCGTCGCGGTGGACCACACCTCCGGGGGCGCGCGGCAGACCGACAGCGGCATCCTGGTCGCCGCGGGCGACGGCCTGACGCTCGCGCTGTCGGACGGCCGCTACAAGGTCATCCGCGAGTTCGACAGCCTCAGCGTGCTCGACAGCGAGGACCTTCCCGGCGCGGAACCGCAGTTGCGCTGGCTGGTCCAGGCCGGACAGGCCGGTCCGGCCGGCTTCGTCTTCGAATACCCGACCAGCGGGATGGCCTGGCGCGCGGAATACGTCGGGCGCCTCATGGATGGCGGCGAGGACGGTTGCCGGATGTCGCTGTCCGGCTTCGCGATGGTCGCCAACCGGTCCGGCTCCCGCTTCGAGGACGCGGCGATCACCCTCGTCGCGGGCGACCCGAACCGCGTGCCCGAATTCCAGGGCAAGCGCGCGCGCTACGCCGCGGCCGCGCCACCGCCGCCGCCGCCGGCACCGGAGATGCGGCAATCCTCGGCACCCGTCGAACGCCGGGCCGGCGAGTACCACGCGTACGACCTCCCGGGCCGCAACACGCTGGCGGCCGGCGGCATCGAGCGCGTGCCGCTGTTCGCGCCGATCCCGGCGGTCGCCTGCACCCGCAGTTACGAGACCACGACGTCGGTCGCGAGCTGGCAACCGTCCCGTCCCCTGATCGAGCCCGGGTTCAACGGGTCGACCGGCGTGCAACCGGTCGCGGCGGTCGTCGAGTTCGACAACACCGAGGAGGCCGGGCTGGGCCGCCCGCTGCCCGCCGGTCGCGTGCGCATGTTCGACGGCGAGGATTTCCTCGGCGAATCGATGCGGCAGCACACGCCGGCCGGCGAGGAAATCCACATGGAGGTCGGCACCGCGTTCGACCTGACGGCCGAGCGCGAACGCAAGTCGTTCAACCTCGACACCGCCCGCCACGCGATGACCGAGTCGTTCGAGATCCGCCTGGCCAATGCGTCCGACGACGACGTGACGATCACCGTGGTCGAGCCGATGCCCCGCTGGAGCGACTGGACGATCACCGCCAGCTCGGTGCCGGCCGAACGCCGCGACGCACGGCACGCCGAATTCGCTGTGCCGGTCCCGGCCAACGGCGAGGTCGTGCTGACCTACACCGTGCGCTACCGGTGGCCGGCCGCCATGCGCCTGTGAGCCTGGTCGAAGTCATCCGCCACGACGGCGCGGTCCACGAACTGCGCCTGGCGCGCGCGCCCGTCAACGCGCTGAACCCGGCGCTGTGCCATGCGTTGCGCGACGCGGTGCGCGATGCGGTCGAGGCCGGCGCGCACGGCCTGGTGCTCTCCGGCGGGCCGAAGGTGTTCTCCGCCGGCATGGACGTCCCGCAACTGCTCGCGCTCGGCGACGATCGCGCGGGCCTGAAGGCCGCATGGCAGGCGTTCTTCGATGCGGCCCGCGCGCTCGCCGGCTGCCCGGTGCCGGTGGTCGCAGCCGTGGCGGGCCATGCACCGGCTGGCGGTTGCGTGCTCGCGCTGTGCTGCGACTACCGCGTCATGGCCGCCGGTCCGTTCACCATCGGGCTCAACGAAACCCAGGTGGGGCTGGTGGCGCCCGAGGGCGTGCAGCACCTGCTGCGGCGCACGGTCGGCGGCTACCGCGCCGAACGCCTGCTCGTGGCCGGCGAACTCGTGGATGCCGAACGCGCGCTGGCCATCGGGCTGGTCGACGAGCTGGTGGGCGTGGACGAAGTCATCCATCGCGCGCTGGTCTGGCTGGCGGAGCTGCTCGCCCTGCCCCGCCGGCCGATGCTGGGGACGCGGCGGATCGCGCGCCGGGACGTCGTGGACGCGCTGCAGCCGGAGCGCATCCAGCTCGACCACTTCCTCGACGCGTGGTCCGATCCCGACACGCAGGCCGGGTTGCACGCACTGATCGCGAAACTCGCGAAGCCGGCACCGCCGGCCGCCTGAGACCGGATCAGTCGCCGCTGGCGACCGGCCTGGCCGGATCGCCGATCCATCCGCTCCACGATCCCGCGTACAGGCGCCCGACCGGCAGGCCGGCATGCGCCATCGCGAGCAGGTGGTGGCAGGCGGTCACGCCCGAGCCGCACATCGCCACGAGCCCCGCGGGATCGCGGCCGTCGAGCAGTGCCTCGAACTCGCCGGCCAGCACCTCCGGCGACTTGAAGCGACCGTCGGTGCCGAGGTTCTCCGGGAACGGGCGGTTCACGGCGCCCGGGACGTGGCCCGCCTTGCGGTCGAGCGGCTCGCCCTCGCCGCGGAACCGCGGCG
>CAMLHR010000229.1 GCA_946479915.1 uncultured Lysobacter sp. | reverse complement strand
TGGCGCCTCGCGCATCGCCATCCAGCTCGCGCACCGCATCGGCGCGGTCGCGGCGACGGTCGCGCTCGGCTGGCTGGCCTGGCTGCTGCTGCGCACGCCGGGCATGCGCGGCTGGGCGGTCGCGCTGGTCGTCCTGCTGGTGTCGCAGGTCTCGCTGGGCATCGCCAACGTGAAGCTGGCGCTGCCGCTGTGGACGGCCGTCGCGCACAACGCCGGCGCGGCGCTGCTGCTGTTCGTGCTGGTGTCGTTGCTGGCACGGCTGCGGGACGTGGACTGACATGGCCGGCTGGCGCCCGTACTGGATCCTGACCAAGCCGCGCGTGGTGGCGCTGATCGTGTTCACCGCGCTGGTGGGCATGTTCCTGGCGGTGCCCGGGCTGCCGCCGTTGCGCGAGACGGTGCTGGGCCTGCTCGGCATCTGGCTCGCGGCGGCGTCCGCGGCGGCCATCAACCACGTGCTCGACCAGCGCATCGACGCGGTGATGGCGCGCACGCACGACCGGCCGTTGCCGACCGGCGGGTTGCGCACGGGACAGGCCGTCGCGTTCGCCGTCGCGCTCGGCGCCGCGTCGATGCTGGTCCTGTGGTTCGGCACCAACCCGCTCGCCGCCGTGCTGACGTTCGCCTCGCTGATCGGCTACGCGATCGTCTACACCGGCTGGCTGAAGCGGGCGACGCCGCAGAACATCGTGATCGGCGGCATCGCCGGCGCGGCGCCGCCGCTGCTGGGCTGGGCGGCGATCACCGGCATGCAGGGCGCGTGGGACTGGGCGCATGCGCTGCTGCTCGTGCTGATCGTCTTCGTATGGACGCCGCCGCACTTCTGGGCGCTGGCGATCTTCCGGCGCGAGGACTATTCCCGCGCGATGGTGCCGATGCTGCCGGTCACCCACGGCGTCGTGTACACGCGGTGGCAGATCCTGCTGTACACGGTGCTGCTGTTCGTGGCGACGCTGCTGCCCTGGGTCGCCGGCATGAGCGGCATGTTCTACCTCGGCGGCGCCGTCGTGCTCGGGCTCGTCTTCGTCTGGCACGCGTGGAAGCTGCTCGACCCGCCGGACGAGTTCTACGCGATGCGGGTGTTCAACTACTCGGTCGTCTACCTGATGGCGCTGTTCGCGTTCCTGCTGCTCGACCACTGGCTGCTGCCGCTGTTGTCGCCGGCGTCCGGGCTCGAGCTGCAGCGGGTGGGATGAAGGACGAGCGCACCGGACCGTTGCCCGTCGCGCCCGCGCTGGGCGTGGCGCTGGACGCCGCGCGCATGCCGCGGCGTTCCACGCTGGTGGAACCCCGCATCCTGCTGGTGTGCGCGCTCGCGGCGGTGCTGGGGCTGGCCGCCGCCGCGGTGGCGCAGGCGCTGGTGGCGCTCATCGCGCTGGTCACGAACCTCGCGTTCTACGGGCGGGTGTCGGCACACGAGGCGTCGCCCGCCGGACATGCGCTCGGCGCGTGGGTGATTGTCGTCCCGGTGATCGGCGGCCTGGTCGTCGGGGCGATGGCGCGCTGGGGCTCGCGCGCCATCCGCGGGCACGGCATCCCCGAGGCGATGGAGCAGGTGCTGCGCAACGCGTCGCGCATCCCGCCGCGCATCACGTTCCTCAAGCCGGTGTCGTCGGCGATCGCGATCGGCACGGGCGGGCCGTTCGGCGCGGAGGGGCCGATCATCGCCACCGGCGGCGCGCTCGGCTCGTTCGTCGGGCAGGTGCTGAAGGTCACCGCGGCGGAGCGCAAGGTGCTGCTCGCCGCCGGCGCCTCGGCCGGCATGACCGCGATCTTCGGGTCGCCCGCGGCGGCGGTGATCCTGGCGGTGGAACTGCTGCTGTTCGAACTGCGACCGCGGTCGCTGGTGCCGGTGGCGCTGGCGACGGTCGTCGCGGCGGGCGTGCGCTACGCCTGGGTCGGCAGCGAGCCCGTGTTCGCGATGCCGGACGTCGCGGTGCCCGGGGGCGAGGCGCTGTTCGCGTACGTGGTGCTCGGCGCGCTGATGGGCCTGGCCGGCGTGGCGGTCACGCGCCTGGTCTACGGCGTGGAGGACCTGTTCGAGCGGTTGCCGGTGCACTGGATGTGGTGGCCGGCGATCGGTGGCCTGGCGGTCGGCGTCATCGGCTGGTTCGCGCCGCTGACCCTGGGCGTCGGCTACGCCAACATCGAGCGCATCGTGTCGGGCGGGTTCGCGGTGGGCGCGCTGGCGCTGCTGTGCGTGGCCAAGCTCGCCTCATGGTCGATCGCGTTGGGCAGCGGCACCTCCGGCGGCACGCTCGCGCCGCTGTTCACCATCGGCGGCGCGCTCGGCGCACTCGTGGGGTTCGGCCTGGTCGCGGTCGCGCCGCAGCTTGGCATCGACCCGCGGATCGCGGGCCTGGTCGGCATGGCGGCGATCTTCGCCGGCGCGTCGCGCGCGCTGCTGACGTCCGTGGTGTTCGCGTTCGAGACGACCGGCCAGCCGGCCGGGTTGCTGCCGCTGCTCGGTGCGTGCACCGCGGCGTACCTGGTCTCCGCGCTGACGATGCGCAACACGATCATGACCGAGAAGATCGCGCGGCGCGGCGTGCGGGTGCCGGCGGAGTACGTGGCCGACCACCTGGAGCTGGTGTCGGTCGGCGAGGCGTGCACGCGCGACGTCGTGTCGCTGCGGACCGCGGACGCGCTCGGCGACGTGCGCCAGTGGATGGCGTCCGGCAAGCCGGAGGCGCAGCACCAGGGCTATCCGGTCATCGACGACGCCGGGCACGTGCGCGGCGTGGTGACCCGGCGCGAACTGCTGTCGCCGGACCATCCGAACATGCGCCGCCTGGGCGACATGCTGCACAAGCCGCCGGTCGTGGTGCACGAGCACCACAGCCTGCGCGAGGCGGCCGACCACATGGTGCGCGAGGGCATCGGGCGACTGATCGTCGTGGGCGACGCCGAGCCGCACCCGATGCTCGGCATCCTGACCCGGGGCGACCTGCTGGCCGCGCACGGACGACGCCTGCGCGAGGCACACGAGGCCGGGCGCGAACTGCGGATCAGGCTCAGTTGAAGACGACGCGCGCCTGCGGGACGACGTCTTCCGCCAGCCCGGCGAGCAGCGTCGGGTCCTCCGGGTAGCCGATCCCGTCGTGCTGCAGCGCCACCGTGCCCGGTGGCACGCCCTCGCCGCCGACGGTCACCAGCAGGTCGCGCCAGCCACCGTGCGTCTGTTCCGCGACGCGGATCGGGGCGCGGACCGGCGCGATCTCGGCGAGCAGGACGTCCTCGCCGCCTTCGCGGCGGAACACCAGCAG
>CAMLHR010000228.1 GCA_946479915.1 uncultured Lysobacter sp. | reverse complement strand
ATCATGAACATCATGCTGGTGTCGGTGACCGAGCGCACCCGCGAGATCGGCATCCGCAAGGCGCTCGGCGCGACGCGGCAGGACATCCTGGTGCAGTTCCTGCTGGAGGCCGGACTGCTGGCCCTGCTGGGCGGCATCATCGGGATCATCCTGGGCTTCGCGGCGGGGTCGGGCATCGCGGCGCTGATCCCCGGCTTCCCGCCCGCGCAGGTACCGCTCTGGGTCGTCGCCGCCGCCGCCGGGTTCTCCGCGATGGTCGGCGTGGTGTTCGGCATCATGCCGGCGTCCAAGGCCGCCGGCCTGGACCCGATCGAGGCGTTGCGCTACGAGTGAGCGGTCAGCGGCGCTCGTGCCGCTCGTCGTCGTAGCTGTCGCTGCGGACGTCGTCGGCGAAGTCGCGGCCCCAGCCGTCGTCGCCGACGGAATCGTCGAGTTCCGACGCCAGCAGGTCGGCGGGGCGGTCGACGCCCAGGTTGTCCATCGCCGACACGCTTCGTGGATCCTTCAGCGCGGGGCGCGTCTCGGGCAGCGACACCTTGTCGTGCAGCCGTTCCTCGCTGGACGGTGCGTCGGGAATGGTCGGGTTGGACTTGGCCATGTCGGTTCTCCTGGGGACATCCAATATCCGGCGTGCCTCGTCAGCGGGGCGAGAAGGCCGGCTACGATGGGCGCGTGGACGACGCCGGCCTCGACAACCCGTTCCATTCGGCGCTCGCCACGCTGCACGCCGGCATCGCGATGCGGTCCGGCGACGTGGTCCGCTACCCACCGACGTTCGCCCCGTTCATCGGCGTGCCGGCGCCGGGCCTGCGCGTGGACGACGACCTCGATGCGCTGGTGCCGAAGGGCGACACCGTGCTCTGGCTGGGCCATGCCCCGGACGTGGGGGGCGGCTGGGCGGTGGAGGCGTTCCGGCCGCTGGCGCAGATGGTGTGCGACGCCCCGATCGCGGTCGTCGACGGGCCGGACGCGATCCTGCTGGGCGACGCGCATCGCGACGACGTCCTGGCCCTGGTCGCGCTGGTCTATCCGCACTACTTCCGGCAACGCACGACCGAGCTCGGGCGCTACTTCGGCATCTACCTGGAGGGTCGCCTTGCCGCCATGGCCGGGGAGCGCCTGGGCACGGACGGCGCGCGCGAGCTCAGTGCCATCTGCACGCACCCGGACTTCACCGGCCGGGGGCTGGCCAGCCGCCTCACCGGGCTGCTGGCGAACGACATCCTCGCGGGCGGCCGGCTGCCGTTCCTGCACGTGAGCCACGAGAATCCGCGCGCGTTCGCGCTCTACGGCCACCTCGGCTTCCGCCACCGACGCGACATCCCGTTCCAGGCGATGCGACGGCGTTGACGCGGCGTTGACGCACGCGGGCCCCCGGCCGGGCCGGTTCATCGCGTGTTGTGTCCCGGGACGGGCGCCGACCCTAGACTGGTGGTTCGCCCGATGGACGACCCTGCAATGACCCGATCCCGATGGCTGGATGCCGTCCTGCTGCTGGTGCTCTGCATGCTCGCCGCGTGCCGCGAGGAGCCCGTGGTCGAAAGCGGCGCGCAATACGGCGGCACGAGTGCCGACCATGCGCTGTCGATGGCCGAGGAACTGGGGCGTCCGGATCCCGGGGTCGTGGACGAGGCGGCGGCCGAGGCGCCGGAGGCCGAAGCGGACAGCGAGGAGGCCGAAGCCGCCCCCATCGCCCCCGCGTGGGACGTGCCCGTCGCGCTGGAGTCCGGCCGCGCCAGCCTGACCTGCGATCCCGACTACGCCGAGGCCGGCAACGGCGAACCGCTGGCGTCGCTCTCCCGCGAGGACATCGAGGCGGCGCTGGCGCCCTGCGTCGAGGCGGGCGCGTTGCGCTTGCACTACCGCGGCAAGATCGGCGCGGACTTCACCTCGCTGGTCGAGCGCGTCACCGCGGTCGCGGGCGACCTGGGGGTCGAGCATCGCGTGCTCGACCTGGACTCCAGCGGCGGCCAGATCGAGCAGGCGATCGTCGCCGGCGACCTCATCGCCGAATCGGGATGGACGATCTGGGTGCGCGAGGGCGCGGTGTGCCACAGCGCGTGCGTGCTCGTGTTGGCCGCGGGCGACATGCGGATGATCGCCGGCGCGGTGGGCGTGCACCGGATGCTGCGCATCGGGTCCGCCGCCACCTCGCGCGCGGAGCTCAACCAGGAACTGCAGGCGGTGTACGAGGAGATGAAGCGCTACCTGCAGCGCAACGGCGCCGCCGTCGCGGTGGCGGACCTGATGATGACCGTGCCCAACCACAGCCTGCGCCTGTTGACGCCGGAGGAACTCGACTGGTTCGGGCTGGCAGGCCGCAACGCGGCGGAGGAGGACCTGCAGCGGATCGAGCTCGCGCGCCGCTGCGGCGACGCGTTCGTGCGCCGCAAGGACGCGTTCTTCCGCACGTTCGACGCGCGCTGCGCGTCGCGGCTGGAAGCGGTCGAGGACATGAACGAATGCGGCCTGGCCCTGCGCGACCAGTTCGGCTTCCCCGACGAGGCGTGCCCGGACGACGGCCCGCTGCTGGAGCTCGACGCGATGCCCCAGGTGGCGGACGCCGGTCTCCCGGCGGAGGGCTCAGGCGGTGATCAGCCGTGAATGCGATCGGCAGATCGCGCCGAACGTCGCATCCGTACCGGCGGTGAAGGCGGCGCGCGGGTAGGCGCAGAACAGCGGCACGGATTCGCGCCGGCAGAAGTCGTTCCACAGCCGCTCGAGGTGCAGGACCGCATCGGGCAATCCTTCGTCCAGCAGCAGCGAGACCATCTCGCCGAACGCGCGCACCTGGCGGTCCGTGCGACGGGCGCGCGCCAGCACGCCATGCAGGGTGCGCTTGAAGAGCGTGGCGTCGGGCGTGTCCCCGATCATGAACTGCGCGAGCGTCGCCCTGGCATCCATCGGGAGGTACTGGCCCTGCCAGCGCGCGGCGACCACGTCGAACCCGTCGTCCTGCAGCCGGCGATCCAGCGCCGCCAGGTGCGCGTGCGTCGCGATCACGATCACGGCTTCGCCGTCGCGCAGGCCGTCGGCGACGTAGTCCTGCAGGAGGTCGAGCAGCATCGGGTCAGTGTCGTAGAACTGCACGAAGTGTTCGCACGGCGACATGTCCGCCCAGGGCATCGGGCTGATGGGAAGCGTCATCGCGCGGAGTCTACAGACGCGTCCTCCGCACCCCTTCATCGCGCTTCGACGTGGCTGAAGGCGCGCCGTCCATTCAGCGGCCGCCGCCACCGCCACCGCCGCCGCCGCCGCCGGACAACC
>CAMLHR010000227.1 GCA_946479915.1 uncultured Lysobacter sp. | reverse complement strand
CTGTCGTGGTTCAACCCGCTTGTGCACGTGGCTGCGCGCTGCTTCCGGCACGACCAGGAACTCGCCTGCGACCAGCGCGTGCTCGCGCTGCGGCCGGGCGCCCGCCGTGCCTACGGCGAGGCGATGTTCAACACCCAGCTGGCCGCGCAACCGCTGCCGCTGGGATGCCACTGGGGCTTCGGCCACCCACTCAAGGAGCGGATCATGATGCTTGGACGACCGATGGTGACTGCCTCGCGCAGGCGGATGGGGACGGCGCTGCTGGCCATCCTGGTGGCTGGCACCGGTGTCGGGGCATGGGCCGGCCAGCCACCGCGGGCGGTTCCGGGCGACAGCGTCGCGCCGCCGGAGGCGGAGGCATTGCCCCCGCCCAGGTATCCGGCTGCCGCGATTGCCGAGGGCGAAACCGGCAAGGTCGTCCTGCTCGTCGACATCGATGCACAAGGCAATCCGGTCGACGTGGAAGTGGAGGCGTCGGATCCCCCCGGCGTCTTCGACGCCGAGGCCGTGGCCGCCGCGAAGGACTGGAAATTCTCGCCCGCGATGGAACATGGCCGACCGGTCCCCAGCACGGTTCGCGTGCCGGTCGAGTTCAAGGCCGATGAGGCTGCCGCCACGGCGCCGGCCATCCACCACCAGGTGCCGCCCCGCTATCCCGCGGCGGCGCTGGCGCAGGGGCTGGAGGGACGGGTCGTCCTGCTCATCGACATCGACGCAGAGGGCCGCGCGACCAAGGTCGCGGTCGAGGCATCGGAACCTGCCGGCGTCTTCGACAAGGTCGCGATCGAGGCGGCTTCGCAGTGGCGATTCGATCCTCCGGCGAAGGATGGCGACAACACGCCTGCCCAGGTGAGGGTGCCCGTGACATTCGAATTGCCGGAGACCCCGCCCGAGGCGCCCGCAACGTCGGAACCCATGACGTAGGCCTCAGGCGAACAGCAGCTTCGCCGCGGCGACCAGCAGCACGACGCCGAGCGCGCGCCGCAGCGCGTGCACCGGGAGCCAGCGCAGGCCCAGCTGGGTGCCGAGCAGCGCGCCGGCGGCGACGGCGACCAGCCAGGTGGGCAACGCGGCGGGCACCGTGCCGCCGGCGAGCAGCAGGCCGGCGAGCGCGGTCGCGGAATTGATCCAGACGAACGCGACCGAGGTGCCGCTCGCCTCGCGGGTCGGCATCCAGTGCGCGAACAGCAGCAGGGGCGTCAGGAAGATCGCACCGCCGGTGCCGGTGAGGCCCGACAGCACGCCGATGCCGGCACCCACGAGCAGGGCGGGGATCCACGGCACGACGCGTCCGCGCGCCGCGCGGTCCTGCGCCTCGGCGGTGCCGGCCGCGCGCAACACGCCGCCGGCCGCCGCGAGCAGGACGAGCCCCAGCAGGACCGAATACGCCTCGCGCGGCAGCGCCCATTGCGCCGCGAGGAAGGCCGCCGGCGCGGAGGCGAGCACGAACGGCAGCACGTTGCGCCAGCGGACGTGGCCGCCGCGCCAGAACCGCGCCAGCCCGATGCCGCCGGCCAGCAGGTTCAGCGCGAGCGCGGTGGGGCGCATCTCCGCGGGCGCCAGGCCCACCAGCGCCATCATCGCGATGTAGCCGGACGCGCCGGCGTGCCCGACCGAGGTATAGAGTGCCGCGACGCCGAACAGCAGCGCCGCGAGCAGCAGGCCGGCAGCGTCCAGCGTCAAGTCAGCGCGCGCCCTCGCCGATGGTCGCGTTCAACAGTTGCGCAAGCCGCCATGCGCCCTGGCGGACGCGTTGTTCCGCGAGCGGCCGGTACGCATCGAGGTAGGCGTGCGTCATCGTGTGCTGCGCCGGGTAGATGTCGCGGCTGTCGAGCAGGTTGCACGATTCGAACGCCCACGCGACGGGCGCGACCACCGTCGTGCCGTCCGGCGTGCCCTCGGGCGGCCACGGCAGCGCGTCGAGCCGGTCGGCGTACTGCTCGAGCGTGAAGCCGGTGGCGCCGAGGATGTAGAAGTCCCAGATCGAATGCAGGTTGGTGCCCATCACGCCGTCCACGTAATGCTTGCGGGCGTATGCCTCCGGCTCCAGGTCCGTGCGCAAGCTGACCTGGAAGCGGTTGCCGCCCAGGTCGCCGCGGTTGCCGGCGTGCATCGGCTGGTGCGCGTCGCCGAGGAAGTGCACGAGGAACTTCAGCGCGTCGCGACGCGCGTCGAGCGGCTGCGACCGGTCGGCGAGGATCGCCTGTTGCGCCTGGATCGCGCCGATGACGCAGTCGCCGCCCTCGCAGTCGCGCGCGGCGTCGTAGTCGCAGGTGCCGCGGGGGTAGTTCACGTAGTGCCACGACGATGTCTCCCTGAACCGTGGCGGATCGTCGTTGCGCAGCGCGTCGGCCCAGTAGGCGACGCCCGAGAGCGACGGATCGGCCTCGCCGGCCAGCAGGCGCGCGACCTCGGCCGCCGCGACGGGATCGAGGTGGCGCTCGGCGAGTTCGCCGGTCAGGCGATGGCCGAGCGCGCTCCAGGCGAAGGCGGCGGGCGCGAACGCGAGGAGCAACGGGACGGCGAGCAGGGCGAGGCGGGGGGCTGGCTTGGTCATGGGCGCCTGTCGGGATGAAGCGGGGGTCCGGGACCGGCT
The DNA here is from genome assembly GCA_946479915.1 of uncultured Lysobacter sp. The sequence goes on along the minus strand of CAMLHR010000227.1, from coordinate 675 downwards.
AAAATAGCCGGATTGCGCCACGTCCGGCGCGAACTTCTCCCGGGAGCCCCCACACCATGGCGATCAAGGTTGGCATCAACGGCTTCGGCCGCATCGGCCGCAACGTGTTCCGCTCGGCCATCGAGAATTTCGGCGGCGAGATCGAGGTCGTCGGCATCAACGACCTGCTCGAGCCGGATTACCTGGCCTACATGCTGCGCTACGACTCGGTGCACGGCCGCTTCGACGCCGACGTGTCAGTGGACGGCAACCACCTGGTCGTCAACGGCAAGCGCATCCGCCTGACCCAGGAACGCGACCCGGCCAACCTGAAGTGGGACGAGGTCGGCGCCGAGGTGGTGATCGAGTCCACCGGCCTGTTCCTGACCGCCGAGGCGGCCCAGAAGCACATCGACGCGGGCGCGAAGAAGGTGATCATGTCGGCGCCGTCGAAGGACGCGACGCCGATGTTCGTGTTCGGCGTGAACCACGACCGGTACAAGGGCGAGGCGATCGTTTCCAACGCCTCGTGCACGACCAACTGCCTGGCGCCGGTCGCCAAGGTGCTCAACGACAAGTGGGGCATCAAGCGCGGCCTGATGACCACGGTGCACGCGGCGACCGCGACCCAGAAGACCGTGGACGGCCCGTCCAACAAGGACTGGCGCGGCGGCCGCGGCATCCTCGAGAACATCA
>CAMLHR010000226.1 GCA_946479915.1 uncultured Lysobacter sp. | reverse complement strand
AGCGGTCGGACACCAGCAGCGGGTACTGCCCCTGGTAGCCCTCGCCGGCCCAGGCGAACGGCTTGACGAAGCCGTCCCACAAGGCCGGCCCGCCGTCGATGGTGACGTGCGAGGCCACGCCCAGCTCCGCGGCACGCGCCTCGATGTAGGCGCGCTCCTCCGCATCCACGCCACCGGTGTCCGCAAACACCGTGTGCACGTTCCAGCCGCGTTCGCGCAGCCAGGGCACGCAGAAGCTCGTGTCCAGGCCGCCGGAAAACGCCAGCACGATGTCCTTCATGCCCGGCCCTCCACCAGCTTCGCCATGACCGCCTTCTGCACGTGCAGCCGGTTCTCGGCTTCCTCGATCGCGATGCACCGCGGCGAGTCCATCACGGCGTCGGTCGCCTTGACGTTGCGGCGCAGCGGCAGGCAGTGCGAGAACACGGCGTCGTCGGTCAGCGCCATCTTGGCCTCGTCCACGATGAAGTGGCGGTGGCGGTCGCGCAGGGGCTTCTCCACGTCCCAGTTGCCGAAGTACGGCAGCGCGCCCCAGCTCTTGGCGTACACGACCTGCGCGCCGGCGTACGCGGACGCGATGTCGTGGCTGACGGTGAAGGCGCCGCCCTGCTCCCGCGCGTTGCGCTCGGCGCGCGCCATGTACCGTTCGTCCAGGACGTACTCGGGCGTCGGGCACAGCAGGGTCACGTCCATGCCCAGGCGCGTGGCGATGGTCAGCGCCGAGTTGGCCACGGCCGTGTTGAGCGGCTTCGGGTGGTAGGTCCAGGTCAGCACGTACTTCCGGCCCCGCAGGTCGCCCGTCCCGAAGTGCTCGCGCAGCGCCATCGCGTGCGCCAGCTCCTGGCAGGGGTGCACGATGGTCACCAGGTTCACCACCGGCACCGGCGAATGGCGCGCGAACGCGCGCAGGACGCGGTCCTCGCGGTCCACCGACCAGTCCTGGAACTTCGGGAACGCGCGGATGCCGACCAGGTCCACGTAGCGGCCGAGCACCCGGGCCACTTCGGCCACGTGCTCCTCCGCCTCGCCGTCCATCACCACGCCCGGCTCGAACTCGATCGGCCAGGCGTCCTTGCCCGGCTGCAGCACGATCGCGTGCCCGCCGAGCTGGAACGCGCCAAGCTCGAAGCTGGTGCGCGTGCGCAGCGAGGCGTTGAAGAACACCAGGGCGATGGAGCGGCCGCGCAGCGCATCGCCGAGCGGTTCGCGCTTGAAGCGCTCCGCCGCGTCGAGCAGCGCGTCGAGGTCCTGGCGGGACCAGTCCTGGGTGTCGAGGAAGTGTCGTGGCGTCGTCATTGGGGGTTCCGGATGGAAAGGCCGGGCCCCGGAACGCAGGAGCCCAGCGCGGTGGCTGGGCTCTTCGTGTGTCACGCAGGTGGTGCGATGCGCGGCTTGAGGCTACCCGGCCGGGAATTGGACGGGACGTCGGCGCGCGCGCGAAGTCATGCCGGCCGCCATGCGGGCGGAGGTCAGGACGACGGCGTCGGCGTGGTGGCGGGTCATGGGGCGCGCATCCTCGCACGCCGGGGGGCGGCGCGCAATGAAGGCCTCAGGGCTCGTCCACCGGACCCACGACGGGGGTCACGGAGACCCGGACCCGGACGTGGTTGCCGGGGTCGTGCGGCAGCCGGGAGCGATACTTGGCCCCCTGGTAGATGTAGTCCACGTCGTACGCGATGGCGCGGCGGAACTCGCGCTCGACTTGCACGAGCTCGCAGTCGATGGCGTCGGCCGGCACCTCGTCCACCGACCGCGGCACCTCGCTGGGTGACAGCACGTCGCGCACGGCCTCGACGAACCGGGCGAAGCGGCCCTTCTCGGCTTCCTTCGGCTCGACCACGACGATGCCGTCCGGCGTCTTGCAGCGCTGCTCCATGCGGGTGGCATGCAGGGTCTGGAAGACCGGGCGCACGCGCATCACCTGCGCATGGTCGTAGCGCACGTTCTCGGTCTGGATGACGTTGCGCTCCACGGCCTGGCGGGCCATGGCAGCCGGCGCGGACGCCGCCAGCAGCAGGGCGACGACGGGCAAGCCGGACCAGGGTGTCGGGGCGTGGCGCATAGGCGCGCAGTGTAGGCGGTCGGCGCCCCGGAGGCCTTAACCGACGCTGTCGTGCGCCGCCCGCGCAGCCACGCCCGGTAGAATTCCGGTCTACCGTCCCTGCCGCCCCGCGATGACCCTGCGCCTCCACAACAGCCTGACGCGGCGGGTCGAGCCCTTCGTGCCGCTCGACCCCGCCAGCCCGACCATGTACCTGTGCGGGCCGACGGTCTACAACTACGTCCACATCGGCAACGCGCGCGGCCCGGTCGTGTTCGACGTGCTGGCGGGGGTCCTGCGCCGCCGCTTCGGCGGCCTGCGCTACGCCCGCAACATCACCGACGTGGACGACAAGATCAACGCTGCGGCGAAGGAGGCCGGGACCCCGATCTCCACGATCACCGACCGGTTCACCGCTGCCTACCGCGAGGACATGGCGGCGCTCGGGGTCGAGCCGCAGGCGTTGCAGCCGGCCGCGACCGAGCACATCCCCGAGATCATCGCGATGATCGAACGCCTCATCGCCTCGGGACACGCCTATGCCGCCGAGGGCCACGTGCTGTTCGCGGTGGCGAGTTATCCCGACTACGGCAGGCTCTCGGGCCGCGACCCGGAGGAGATGCTGGCGGGCGCGCGGGTCGAGGTGGCGCCGTACAAGCGCGACCCCGGCGACTTCGTGCTGTGGAAGCCCTCGACCGACGACCTCCCCGGCTGGGACTCGCCCTGGGGCCGCGGCCGCCCGGGCTGGCACATCGAATGCTCGGCGATGGCCGCCGCGCACCTGGGCGAGACCATCGACATCCACGCCGGCGGCATCGACCTGCAGTTCCCGCACCACGAGAACGAGATCGCGCAGAGCGTGTGCGCGCACGGCGGCAAGCCCTTCGCCCGGTTCTGGCTGCACAACGGGATGCTGAACTTCGGCGGCGCGAAGATGGCCAAGTCCGTCGGCAACATCCGCCGGGTGCACGAGCTGGTGCGCGAGCACCCGCCCGAGGCGCTGCGCCACGCGCTGCTGTCGGCGCACTACCGGCAACCGCTGGAGTGGTCCGATGCGCTGGTGGAGCAGTCGCGGCGCACGCTGGACCGGTTGTACGGGACCCTGCGCGACCTGTTCGACGTCGAGGCGGTGCCGGTGATTCCCGCGGCCATCGAGGACGCGCTGGACGACGACCTCAACACCCCGCAGGCACTGGCCGAGCTGTCGCGCATCGCCGGCGAGGCGCGCAAGGC
>CAMLHR010000225.1 GCA_946479915.1 uncultured Lysobacter sp. | reverse complement strand
TGCCTCGCGCAGCGCCTGTTGTGCATCGGTGTCGAGCACGCGGTCGTGCTCGTCGGTGAGCTGGAACACGTCCTCCGCGCGCTCGCCGAACGTGGCGATGCGCGCATCGTGCACCCGCAGCCGCCGCGCCCGCAGCGCCTGCGCGATGTCCGCGAGCAGGCCCGGGCGGTCGGTGCAGACCACGCTCAGCAGCGTCCGCCGGCCGTCGCCGACCTGGGAGAACGCCACCTGGGGGACGATCCTGAAGTGGCGCAGGTGACGCGGCTGCGTACGCCGCGCCGGCCGCACCTGGTCGAGCGAGCCGGCCAGCGCCTCGCGCAGCCGCTGCTCCACGCGGCCCGGGAGCGGGGGCTCCCGGCCCTCGGGCGGCAGGACCTCGAAGGTGTCGAAGATGGTGCCGCGCCCGTCGCCGCTGGCCGGCCCGTCGAGCACGCGCGCCTGCTGGATCGCCAGGCCCATGCGGTCGAGGGTGGCGACGATCGCGGCGAACAGGCCGTCGCGGTCGGGCGAATGCACGAACACCTCGAGCGCGCCGGCGTGCTGCACGAGCGGGCGGACCAGCACCACGGTCTCGCCGGGCGCCGCTTCGCGCAGGGCCGACGCCTGCCACGCGACCTGGTCTGCGCGTCCGCGCAGGAAGCTGGTGCGCGGCATGCGCGCGAACAGGTCTTCGATCGCGGGCGCCGCCAGGCCGAAGGCGGAGAGCATCGCGCGGGCCGCCTCGCGCGTCTCGTCCACGCGCTCGCCCGCCGCAAGCGGATATTCCAGGCCGCGGCGCAAGGCCAGGCGCGTGGCCGTGTACAGGTCCGCCAGCAGCCGGTCCTTCCAGCCGTTCCAGAGCTTCGGCGAGGTGCCCGCGATGTCGGCGCAGGTCAGCAGGTACAACAGGTCCAGCCGCTCGCGGTCCACCACCTTCGTGGCGAACCGGTGGATCACGTCGGGATCGGCGATGTCCTGTTTCTGCGCCGTGGAGGACATCAGCAGGTGGTGGCGCACCAGCCACTCGACCTGCGCCGCGTCGCCCTCGGTCAGGCCATGGGCCACGCAGAAGTCGCGCGCATCGGCCGCGCCCAGTTCCGAATGGTCGCCGCCGCGCCCCTTGGCGATGTCGTGGAACAGGCCGGCGAGCAGCAGCAGTTCCGGCTTGCGCAGCCGCGGCCACACCTGGTGCGCGATCGCGAAGCGCTCGTCCGGGTCGCCCGAGGCGAACTGCGCCAGGTTCCGGAGCACCGCCAGCGTGTGCTGGTCCACCGTGTAGACGTGGAACAGGTCGAACTGCATGCGCCCGGAGACGCGCTGGAACGCGGGCAGCCAGCGCCCGAGCACGCCCAGCCGCGCCATGCGCTCCAGCGAGCGCACCGGCTGCGCGCCGCGCAGCAACGCCATGAACATCGCGCGCAGTTCCGGCGACGCGTCCTCGTACGCGGGGATCCGCGGCAGGGCCTCCGCCAGCGCCCGCGCCGTCAGCGAGTGCAGGCCGCGCACGCGCACGCCGGTGATCGCCTGGGTCGAGCGCGCCGGCGCCTCGTGCTCGGCCCAGACCTCGAACAGCGAGAACACGTCGGCCGCGCCGCGCGGCCAGTGCGGGTCGCGCGCCGTCAGGTAGCCGCGACGCAGGTCGAAGTGGTCGTCCACGGGCTCCGGCGCGGCGGCGCCGTCGAGCTGTTCCTCGAAGCGCTGCAGCAGGCGCTCGCCGATGCGCAGCACCAGCGCGGCGGCGCGGTAGAAGCCCTGCATCATCTGCTCGACCGCGAGGTTGCCGGTGGCGTCAACGTGTCCCAGCCGTTCGGCCAGCGCCTTCTGGTGGTCGAACCGCAGGCGTTCCTCGCGACGGCCCGCCACCAGGTGCAGGCCCCAGCGCAGGCGCGACAGCGCGCGCCGCTCGCGCTCCAGCGTGGCGTACTCGTCCGCGCCGAACTGGCCCAGCGCGACCAGCGGCTCCAGCCCGCGCTGGCCGAGCACGCGCAGCGCCATCCAGCGCAGCGTCTGCACGTCGCGCAGGCCGCCGGGTCCTTCCTTCAGGTTCGGCTCGAGGTTGTCGGAGGTGTCGCCGAAGCGCGCGTGGCGCACCTGCAGTTCCTCGCGCTTGGCGACGAAGTACTCGCGCGGCGGCCAGGTGCGCCCCGGCGCGATCGCGTCGGCCAGGCGGGCCACTTCCGCGGCGTTGGTCTGCAGCGGCCGCGCCTCGAGCAGCGCGGTGAGCACCGTGATGTCCGCCGCCGCGGCGGCCGTGCATTCGGCGGCGCTGCGCACCGCGTGGCCGACCGGCAGCCCGACGTCCCAGAGCAGCGCGAACAGTCGCGCCAGCGCGTCGTGCGCCGCCGACTGCGCCTGGTCCTCGGCGAGCACCAGCACGTCGATGTCCGAATGCGGGAACAGTTCGCCGCGCCCGTAGCCCCCGACCGCGAACAGCCCCAGCTCGGTGGAATCGCCGATGCAGCGCTCCCAGGCCTGGCGCACCACGGCATCCACGGCCCGGGTGCGCGCGGCCAGCAGCCGGTCGATGTCCTCGCCGGCGTCGAAGCGCGCGGCGAAGGCGGCGTCATCGGTGGCGAGGGCGGCCCGCGCGGCGGCGGCCCAGGCCGCGTCCTCCTGGTGACCCGCCGCGGCGCTCGCGCCCGCCAGGCTCACAGGTCGTTGTCGTCGCCCGGCAGCCGGGTGAGGATCTCGACGCCGTCGGCGGTGACCGCGACGGTGTGCTCCCACTGCGCCGAGAGCTTGCGGTCCTTGGTGACGACGGTCCAGCCGTCCGGCAGCAGCCGCGTGTGGCGCTTGCCCTCGTTGATCATCGGCTCGATGGTGAAGGTCATCCCCTCCTTCAGCACCAGCCCGTCGCCCGGGCGCCCGTAGTGCAGCACCTGCGGATCCTCGTGGTAGATGCGGCCGATGCCGTGCCCGCAGTACTCGCGCACGACCGAGAAGCGCTCGCCCTCGGCGTATGCCTGGATGGCGTGCCCCACGTCGCCGAGCGTGGCGCCGGGACGGACCACGCGGATGCCGCGGAACATCGCCTCGCGGGTGACCTCGACCAGGCGGCGGGCCATCACCGAGGGCTCGCCGACGAAGTACATGCGGCTGGTGTCGCCGTGCCAGCCGTCCTTGATGACGGTCACGTCGATGTTGACGATGTCCCCGTCCTTCAGGACCTTGGCCTCGCTCGGGATGCCGTGGCAGATGACGTTGTTGACCGAAGTGCAGACGGTCTTCGGGAAGCCCCGGTAGCCCACGTTGGCCGGGACCGCCCCCTGCACGTCCACGATGTGGTCGTGGCAGATCCGGTCCAGTTCCTCGGTGGTGACCCCGGGCTTCA
>CAMLHR010000224.1 GCA_946479915.1 uncultured Lysobacter sp. | reverse complement strand
ACAGCAACGCGACGATGAAGACGACGGGCTTGCGCATCACGACCCCCATGCGTGCCAGGCAAGCCAGGCGGCGAGCACCACGAGCAGCGCGCTCGCGATCCAGCCCACCGGCTCGATGTAACGGTGCAGCGCCGCCTCCGCGCGCGGCCCGCCCAGGCGGATCGCCGCGGCGACGAGGTACACCCGCTTGCCCCGCCCGACCAGCATGCTGGCCAGGAACGGCAGCATCGGCACGCCGACGATGCCCGAGGCCCAGGTGAATATCTTCAGCGGGATCGGCGTGAATCCTGCCAGAACGAGGATCCAGAAGGCCTGCCAGGGCGACTGCTCGGCGATCCGCTGGAGTTCGGCCACCTGCGCGTCGATCGCCGAGATCCAGCCGAGCGCGGCCAGCAGCGGCTTGATCAGCTCGTAGGCGAAGTGGCCGAGCGCGTACCCGACGACGGCGCCCGCCAGCGACCCCACCAGGCTGATGGTCGCGAAGCGGAAGGCGCGCAGCGGCTGCGCGAGCGCCATCGGCGCCAGCATCACCTCGGGGACGACCGGGAAGATCACCGCCTCGGCGAAGCTGAGCAGGCCGAGCAGCGTCGGGGCCCGCGGGTGCCGCGCCCAGCCGATCGCCCGTTCGTACAGCGGCCCGAAGACCCTCACCGGTCGATCAGTCCGGACAGCAGCGGGACGAAGACGACCGGGCCGAGGTCCGTGCGTTCCAGGCCGCCGTCCGGCAGGCGGCGCAGGCGCAGCAGCGACTGGCCCGACGCGCCGCCCACCGGCGCCACGAGCGTGCCGCCCGGGGCGAGCTGTTCGGACAGCACGTCGACCAGCGCCGGCGCCGCGGCCGTCACCACGATCCCGTCGTACGGGCCGAGCTCGGCCCAGCCGGCGCGCCCGTCGTCGTGCTTGCTGCGCACGTGCAGGCCGAGCGTGCGGAACCGCTTGCGGGCGGTGCGCAGCAGGTCGCCGATGCGCTCGACCGTGAACACCTGCAGGCCGAGCGCGGCCAGGATCGCGGCCTGGTAGCCGGACCCGGTGCCGACTTCCAGCACCTTCGGCGCGCCGTCGCGCGCGTCCGCGGGCGGCAGGCCCTCGAGCACCGCCTCGGTCATGCGCGCCACGACCCAGGGCTGCGAGATCGTCTGGCCGTGCCCGATCGGCAGCGCGTTGTCCTCGTAGGCCCGCGCCGCCAGCGCCTCGTCCACGAACAGGTGGCGCGGCACGGTGCGGATCGCGTTGAGCACGCGCTCGTCGCGGATCGGCGCGTTGCCCGGGGATCCGTCGCGCAGCCGTTCGATCAGGCGGTCGCGCACGCGCTGGCCGGTCATGCCCATCCCGATGGCCTCGGGCTGCAGTCGCAGGCGCGCCGTCATGCCGCCGGATCCAGCGACGTGCGCAGGCCGCCGACCCAGCTCGCGACCTGGTCGAGCGCCTGGTAGCGCGTCAGGTCCACGTGGATCGGCGTGATCGAGATGTTGGCGGTGCGGATCGCGTGGAAATCGGTGCCGGGGCCGGCGTCCTGCTCGGCGCCGGCCGGGCCGATCCAGAACCACCGGCGCCCGCGCAGGTCGACCTGCGACACGCATTCCTCCGCCCGGTGGCGGTTGCCCAGGCGCGTGACCTCGAACCCGGCGACGTCGTCCCACGGAAGGTCCGGGACGTTGACGTTGAGGATGGTGTCGGCCGGCAGCGGATCGGTCGCCAGCCGCGCCACGATCTCGACCGCGGCGCGCGCGGCGGTCGCGTAGTGCCGCGCGCTGCCCTCACACGTGCACAGCGACACCGCCAGCGCGGGCAGGCCCAGGAAGCGCCCCTCCATCGCCGCGGCGACCGTACCGGAATAGATGACGTCGTCGCCCAGGTTGCCGCAGGTGTTGATGCCGGACACCACGATGTCGGGCTCGTCCTCGAGCAGGCCGGTCAGCGCGACGTGCACGCTGTCGGTCGGCGTGCCGTGCGCCCGCCAGGTGCGGTCGTCCACCTTCACCACGCGCACGGGAAGGTCGAGCGTCAGCGAATTGCTCGCGCCGGACCGATCCCGGTCCGGCGCGACGACCACCACGTCATGGCCGGCCGCGCGGAGGCCTTCGGCGAGGATGCGGATGCCGGGGGCGTCGACACCGTCGTCGTTGCTGACAAGTACGCGCATGGGGTCCTGCAGGATGTTTCGCGCTTCATGATAGCCCGCGCGCTACCCTCGGCGCATGACCGACGAAGACGACGATGCCGGGCTGTTCCGCGAGGCGATCGGCCCGGTGCGCCCGCTGCCCGCGAAGCCCGAGCCGCCCGCGCGACCGAAGCCGCGACCGCGCGCGGCGATGGCCGAGCGCGACGAACGGGACGCGCGCAGCGAATTCGTGCGCGCGATGGACGAGCCGCTGCTGGAGGCCGGGGATCCGCTCGCGTTCCGGCGCGACACCGTGCCCGCGCGGACGTTCCAGCGGCTGCGGCGCGGGGAGTTCGCGGTCCAGGACGAACTGGACCTGCACGTGTCCGGCGCGCGCGAGGCGGAGGTCCTGCTGCGCGCATTCATCGCCGACGCGCGCGCGGCCGGCCACGGCTGCGTGCGGGTCATCCACGGCAAGGGGCTGCACAGCACCGACGCGTTCGGGCGCGGCGGGGTGCCCGTGCTCAAGAACCTGGTCGACCGGCTGCTGCGCCAGCGCTCGGATGTGCTGGCGTTCCATTCCGCACCGCCCCGGGCCGGCGGGACCGGGGCGGTGCTCGTGCTGCTCGCGCCGACGAAGCGGCGCTGAGCCTCACTCCTGGTTGTCGTCCACCTTGACTTCCGGCGGGTTGACCCAGACGACCTCGACGCCGTTGCGGGTCGCCAGCTGCTCGACGGCGGCCATGTACTCGGCATCCGCGACCTGGGTCATCGAGCGCGAGGTCGCGTAGCCGTCGTCCATCGTGGCGCAGGACGCCAGCAGCGCGGTCGACGCGGCGGCAAGGAACAGGCGTGTGCGAACGTTCATGTCGACGCCTCCCGTTGACGGGGGGACATCCCCCGTTGCGTCCGGTTATACGCCGCCCGTTCAGCCGGGCCAGTGCAGGTCGTCGGGTTGCCGACGAACGGCAGGACGGGCGCCGCGGGACCCCGTCAGCCGCGCGTGGACGCGTCGGCGACGCGGCCGAGCCCCGCGAGCACCGCGGTCGCGTAGCTGCCCGGCGGCAACTCGAAACGCAGGCGCAGGACGCCGTCCGCGGGACCGGTCCAGGACAGGCCGGCCGGGCGCACGCGCAGGGCGCGCCGTTCCTGGCGCAGGCCGGCCCCTTCCAGTCCGCGGGCCAGCGCGCGCGCGTCCGGCGCCTCGAGTGCCGCCAGTT
>CAMLHR010000223.1 GCA_946479915.1 uncultured Lysobacter sp. | reverse complement strand
ACCCAGATGTTGCCGGCGTGCGCGTCGGCGTGGAAGAAGTTGTCGCGGAACACCTCCTGGTAGAACAGCCGCACGCCCTTGGCCGCGAGCACCTTCCGGTCGATGCCGGCGGCGTCCAGGGCGGCGATGTCGTCCGACGGGATGCCGCGCACCCGCTCCAGCGTGAGCACGCGCTCGGCCGTGTGGCTCCAGAACACCTCCGGCACGTACAGGTCCGGCGAATCCTTCCAGAGGCGGCGCAGCGTGGACGCGTTCGCGCCCTCGCGCTGCAGGTCGAGCTCCGCCGACAGCGTGGATTCGATCTCGGCGACGATCTCGCGCGGCCGGATCTTCTCCGCGCGCGGGTGCGTGCGGTCCACCAGCCCGGCCATGCGGCGCAGCAACGCGATGTCGGTCGCCACCTGCCGCCGGATCCCGGGCCGCAGGACCTTGACCACGACCTCGCGCGGCGCGGCGCCCGCGTGCGCGGGCGGCAGCGTCGCCGGATGCACCTGGGCGATGGACGCGGAAGCGAGCGGTTCGAGGTCGAAGCTGGCGAACGCCTCGGCCACCGGCCGTCCCAGCGCATCCTCGACGATCGCGCGCGCGGCCTGGCCATCGAAGGGAGCGACCTGGTCCTGCAGCAACGCCAGCTCCTCCGCCACGTCCGGCGGCAGCAGGTCGCGCCGGGTGGACAGGACCTGGCCGAACTTCACGAACAGCGGCCCCAGTTCCTGCAGCGCCAGGCGCAGGCGCACGCCGCGCGGCAACGCAGCCACCTTGCGCGAGGCACGCGGCACGAACGGCCGCGCCAGCCGGAGCCACGGGGCAGCGGCGGTGTCGTGCAGGAACTCGTCCAGCCGGTAACGCAGCAGCACGCGGCCGATGCGCCACGCGCGCAGCGCCGGACTCATGCCGCGCCTCCGGCGGGAAGGCGCGCGATCCGCGCGGCCAGCCGCTCGACGTCGTCGCGCAGCGCGTCCACGTCGTCGTTGAACGCGGCCAGTTCCTCGCGCGGGACGAGGTCACGCGACTCCTCGGTCAGGTATTCGACGGTCGTCTCCGCCAGGTCGCGCGCGCCGGTGCGCGCCTCGCGCAGCGCCGCCGCCAACCCGCGGGCCACCTGGACCCCCAGCACCTCGCCGAACACGGCCACGAACGGTGCGTGCCAGTCGGGGTCGAAGCGTTCGGCCAGCCGCTGCAGCCGGCGTGCCAGGTCGGCGTCGCCCTCGATCCGCATGCGGCCCACGGGCGGGCCGTCGTCGTCGCGCCGGAACATCGGCAGCTGCGCCACCAGGCCCGCGACGGTGGCGCGCACGTCCAGGTCGGGCGGCACGTCGCCGCCAGGCGGCCCCACGCGCAAGGATTCGCCGTCCACCGTGACCTGGAGGGCCAGGGGCGGCTGCGCGACGCGCAACGCGATGCGCCGGCCATCGAGCCGCGACAGCGCCTCGCGCGTCTCGGGGTCCAGCGCCAGCGCGCGGTTCAGCGCCGCCTCGAGCGCGCGCCCGGCGGGGACCTTCCAGTTGGGGAGCGGCATGGCCATCGCGGCATTGTAGGGCCGCGGCCGCGCGGCTCAGTCGCCGAGCAGCGTTCGCGTGGCGGCCACGAATTCGGGATCGGGCTTCGTGCCCACCTGGTCGGTGCGTGCCACGATCCGGCCCTCGGCATCGAGCAGCACCAGTTCGCTGGTGTGGTTGAACTCGCCGTCGGCCAGCGCGCGGTAGCGGATGCCTAGCACGCCGGCGACGTTGCGGACCTGGCCGGCGGGCGGCGCCGCGAGGATCCAGCGGCCCGCGTCCAGCTTGCGCTGGTCGGCCACCGCGGCGAGCGCGGCGGGATCGTCGCGCGCCGGGTCCATGCTCACCAGCACGATACCCAGCCGCGCGCGTTGCGCCGGCGACAGCGCGCGCTCGACGGCCTTTCCGGAGTCGACGATCAGCGGGCAGATGTACTGGCAGGACGTGTAGAACATCGACACCAGCCGCGCCTTGCCGCGGAAGGCGCGCCAGTCGCGGGTCTCGCCGTGCTGGTCGGTCAGCGGCAGTGCGAGCTGGTAGACCGAGTCGCCGGGCAACGGGCGTGCGTCGTCGGCCGCCAGCGCGGGAATCGTCGGGACCAGCACCAACAGGGCTGTCGCAAGGAGGTGTCGCAGGGTCATCGTGCACTCCTCGCGCAGCGGAAGCCGAGGTTCGCCGTGGCGTCCGCGCCATCGAGCGAGGACAGCATCGCCACGCGCATCAGGACCGCGTAGTTGTCGCGGTCGTCCATCGAGATCGCCCCCGCGCCGCAGAACTGCGTGTCGTCGGGGTCGCCCTGGAACCGGTTGTCCGCGGCCACCAGCAGCGAGGAATAGTCGTCGGTCCACTCCCAGACCAGGCCGTGCAGGTCGTGCACGCCCCAGGCGTTCGCGGCCTGCAGCCCGGCGCGCGGCAGCGCCTCGTTCGACGGCCGCGAGTACCAGGCCAGGATGCGCTCCTTCCACGCCGGGTCGTCGCGCGCATCCTGGCGGGTCTCGTCGGCGGCGGCCGCGAACTCCCACTCGTTCCAGGTGGGCAGCCGCGCGTCGATGGACTGGCAGTACGCGTCCGCGGCGAACCAGCTGACCCAGGTGACCGGCTGGCCCGGTCGCGCGACGTCGCCCAGTTCGCCGGCCCCGGCCCAGTGCTGCAGGTAGCGCTGCTCGGCGAACACGGCCGGCACGTTGTCGCGGCGCCATTCCGGATGCCGCTCGACGAACGCCAGGAATTCCGCGTTGGTGACCGGCTTGCGCATCAGGGCGTACGGCGCGATGCGCACCTTGCCGTCCACGTCCTCGAAGTCGAGCGAGGACTCGAACGCGCCGCCCGGCACTCCTGCGTAGCGGGACCCGGCGTCCCGCGCCGCCGCCCCGCCGGTGGAGAGTCCGGCGAGCAGCAGCGCGGGCAGCAGCAGGGTGCGCGCGACCCGCATCCTGGTCAGTGGCCTTCCGAGGCGTTCGCCGGCTTCTGCTGGCGGATCGCGGCGGCCTCGGCCTTGGTGACCCGGCCACCCGGGTTGCCCCAGCTGTTGAGCACGAAGGTGGAGATGTTGGCCACCTCGTCGTCCGTCAGCTGGCTCATCGGCGGCATGTTCGAGTTGTAGTCGGTCCCGTTGACGGTGACCGGCCCGACCAGGCCGTGCAGGATCACCGTGGGCACGCGCGTCGGGTCGGCCGCGATGTAATCGGAGTTGGCCAGCGGCGGGAACACGCCCGGCATGCCCTGGCCTTCCGGCTGGTGGCAGGTCGAGCAGGTGCCGGCGAACAGCTGCCTGCCCGCGTCGATCTGCTGCTCCACCGTCAGCTCGCCGGTGCTGGCCGCCGCGGCGGCGGTGCTGACCGCC
>CAMLHR010000222.1 GCA_946479915.1 uncultured Lysobacter sp. | reverse complement strand
ATTGGGACGCGCGCCTCGAGACTGGCGCTGGCGCAGTCGGGGATGATGCAGCGGCGGATCGCGGCGGCGTTGGGCGGTGAGCCCGACGAGGTCGCCCCGCTGGTCCACATCACCACCACCGGCGACCGGGTGCAGGACCGCCGCCTGCTCGAGGTCGGCGGCAAGGCGCTGTTCACCAAGGAGATCGAGGAGGCGCTGTTCGACGGCCGCATCGACTGCGCGGTGCATTCGATGAAGGACATGCCGGCCGAACTGCCGCCGGGACTCGTCATCGCCGCGATTCCGGAGCGCGAGGACCCGCGCGACGCCTTCCTGTCGAACACGGCGACAAGCCTCGACGACTTGCCTGCCGGCGCGCGGCTGGGCACCGCCTCGCTGCGGCGCCAGGCGCAGGCGCTGCACCGACGGCCCGACCTCGACGTGCAGGTCCTGCGCGGCAACGTCGATACCCGCCTCGCCAGACTGAACGCCGGCGAGTACGACGCCATCCTGCTGGCGCTGGCGGGGCTGAAGCGGATGGGCCTTGGCCACCTGCCGGCCTCGTTGCTCGACCCGGTCGAGGCGCCCCCGGCGCCGGGACAGGGCGCGCTGGCCATCGAGACCCGGGCCGAAGACGCCGGCGCACCCTGGCTGGAAGGCCTGCGCCACCAGCCGACGACATTGACTGTCGCCGCCGAGCGCGGCGCGCTGATCGCGCTGGAAGGCTCCTGCCGCACGGCCATCGGCGCCCATGCGCGGCTGGACGGCGCGCGCCTGGACCTGATCGTCGAGGCGCTGACCCCCGACGGCTCGCTGCGTGTCCGCCGCGAGGGCAGGATCGTGCTGCCGGAGGACGACGCCGAGGCCGCCGCCCGGGCGCTGGGGCTGGCGCTCGGCCAGGAAGTGCGCCTCGAAGGCGGCGACGCGCTCGTCCTGAAGGATTGATCGAAACGGCCTAACGGCTCAGGTTGGGCCCATGGCTCGCAAGCCCCTCACCGTCTGGATCACGCGCGCCGAGCCCGGAGCCTCGGAGACCGCCGAGCGCGTCACCGCGCACGGCCACAAGGCCGTGGTCGCGCCGCTGCTGGCGCTGGAGCGGCTGCCCAACCCGCAGCTCGACCTGCACGACGTGCGCGCCATCGCCTTCACCAGCGCCAACGGCGTGCGCGCGTTCGCGGCGGCCTCGCCGGAGCGCGACTTCCGCGTCTTCTGCGTCGGCGCCGCCACCGCCGTGGAGGCCAAGTCGGCCGGCTTCCGCTCGGTGCTGGCGGGGGACGGCGACGTGGCCGCGCTGGCGCAACGGATCGCGACGCGGGCGCTGGAGCTTCGCGGCGGCGTCGTGCTGCATCCCGGCGCGGCGCATCCGGCCGGCGACCTTGTCGGCGTGCTGAAGAAGGCCGGCATCGAGGCGCGCGGCGTGCCGCTGTACGACAGCGCGCCGGTCCAGCCGCCCGACGATTTCCTCGCCGACCTGGGCGAGCTGGAGATCGTGCTGCTGCATTCGCCAAAGGCGGCCAAGGCGCTGGCCAGGCTGCTGCGCAAGCATCCCGCCCCGCATTTGAGGGCGCTTTGCCTCTCACCTGCGGTAGCAAGGCCACTATCGAGGAGCGATCTGTCCGAGCGGACCGCCGCCCCTATTCCCTTCGAGGCGGCCTTGCTTAATCTGATAGACAGGAAGCCGTGAGACGTTCGCGCGCCTGTCAGGGATCCAATGACCATCGCGCCCGACCCCGTCGAGATCACCCCGCCGCATAGTTCGGGCGCCTACCGGCGGCGTCGCGGCATGAGCCTGTGGGCTGTGCTGGGGCTCTGCGCGGTCAGCCTGGCCGCCGGCCTGGCGCTGGCCACCTTCGGCCCGCACTGGTGGCCTGTCCGTGAGACGGAGCGGCCGTTCGCGGCGCTGACGCCGGCGCCGAAGCCGGATGTGACGCCGGCGGCCGAAACGCCGGCGGTGGTCGCCAAGGCTCCGGCCAGTCCGGCCCCTTCATCCGACCTCATGGGGTTCGAGATGCGACTGGACGCGCTCGAGGCCGGCCAGGGCAAGACCATGGACGCCGCCGCCGCGGCGCTGGCCGCGGCCCTGCTGGCCGAGGCCGCCTCCACGTCGCGTCCGTTCGAGAAGGAACTGGCGGCGCTTGAACAGGTGTTGCCGCTGTCACCCGACGCGCTGGCGCTCCGCCGCCTCGCCCAGACCGGCGCGCCCACCCGCTCGGCGCTGGCGGCCGAGTTCGATGACGCCGCCGCCCACGCCGCCGTGGCCGCCCGCGATCCGGGCGAGCAGGGCGCCTTCGTCGACCGCCTCGTCCATTCGCTGTCGAGCATCGTCGTCATCCGCCGGGTCGGCGTGACCGTGGGCAATGCTCCCGACGCCATCCTCGCCCGCGCTGAGCGGCAGGTGGAGGAGGGCGACATCGACGGTGCGCTGACGACCCTGAACACCCTGCCGCCACGCGCCCGCCGGGCCATGGCGGTGTGGCGCGCCGCCGCCGAGCGCCGCGCCGAGATCGACCGCCATGTCGTGGCCCTGCGCGCCACGGCGCTGGCCAACCTCGCCCAGGCGTCGCGGTCATGATCCGGGGCGCGCTCATCATCACCGCCGTGCTGGTCATCGCCATCGCCGTGCTGGCGGTGACCGGGGAGGCGGGCGAGGCGAGCCTGATCTGGCTGGGCTGGCGGGTCGATATGACCGCCGCGTCGGCCGCGCTGCTGGTGCTGTTCATGGCGCTGGCGGCGACCATCTTCTGGCGCCTGCTGATCTGGCTTTTGGAAGCCCCCGCCCGCGCCGAGCGCACCCGCGAAGCCTCCCGCCGCAAACAGGCGGGCGAGGTTCTGGCGCGCGGCTTCCTGGCGTCCGCCGCCGGCGACGGTTCCGAGGCGCGACGGCTGGCGCAGAAGGCCGTCGGGCTGGCCGAGGAATTCCCGGCGCTGGTGCGCGTGCTGGCCGCGCAGGCCGCCGAAGCCGCCGGCGACCTCGCCGCCGCCAAGGCCGCCTATTCGGCGATGCTGGGCTTTCCCGAAATGCGGCTGGCCGGTCACAAGGGGCTGATGCAGACGGCGCTGACCGAGGGCGACCGCGAAGCCGCCCTGGGCCACGCGCAGAGCGCCTACAGCCTGACCCGCACCGCCCGTTGGGCCTGGCGGGCGCTGCTGGAAGCCAGACTGGAGGACGGCGATTGGGCCGCGGCGCTCGACCTCGTGAAGGGCGCGCTGGACCGCAAGATCGTCAGCCCGCTGGTGGCCGAGCGGGCGGTTCATCTGGATCAGCGTGCACATCCCAATCGGTATCGCAATCTGTGAGGCGAGCGTGATGTAGAGCGGGCTGCGCGTGTCGCCGGTGCCCTGCAGGCCGCCGGTGTAGACGAGCGCGACG
>CAMLHR010000221.1 GCA_946479915.1 uncultured Lysobacter sp. | reverse complement strand
CAGCTGCTTGCCCTGTCCCCGCTCGACGGCCGCTATGCCGCCAGGGTGGACGTGCTCAGGCCGATCTTCTCGGAATACGGCCTGGTCCGCGCCCGCGTGCGCGTCGAGGTCGAGTGGCTGCTCGCGCTCGCCGGCGAGCCGGGCATCGCCGAGCTGCCGGCCTTCCCGGCGGAGGCGGCCGCACGGCTGCGCGCGCTCGCCACGTCGTTCTCGCCAGGGGACGCGGCCCGGGTCAAGGCGATCGAGGCGACGACCAACCACGACGTCAAGGCGGTCGAGTACTTCATCAAGGAGCGCCTGCGCGACGATCCGGCGCTCGCGCCCGCGCTCGAGTTCGTGCATTTCGCCTGCACCAGCGAGGACATCAACAACCTCGCCTACGCCCTGATGCTGCGCGAGGCGCGCGACACGGTGCTGCTCCCGGCGATCGACGACATCGTCGCCGCCCTGCGCGACCTGGCCCATGCCCAGGCGGCCCAGCCGATGCTCTCGCGCACGCACGGGCAGACCGCGTCGCCGACCACGCTCGGCAAGGAGCTCGCGAACGTCGTCGCCCGCCTGGAGCGCCAGCGCGCCCAGCTCGCCGGCGTCGCCCTCACCGGCAAGATCAACGGCGCGGTCGGCAACTACAACGCGCACGTGGTCGCCTATCCCGAGGTCGACTGGCCCGCCCTCGCCCGCCGCTTCGTCGAGGGCCTCGGGCTGCCGTTCAACCCCTACACCACGCAGATCGAGCCGCACGACGCGGTCGCCGAGCTCGGCGACGCGATCCGCCGCGCCAACACGATCCTGGTGGACCTGTGCCGCGACGCGTGGGGCTACATCTCGCTCGGCTACTTCCGGCAGCGCCTGAAGGAAGGCGAGGTCGGCTCCAGCACGATGCCGCACAAGGTCAACCCGATCGACTTCGAGAACGCCGAGGGCAACTTCGGCGTCGCCAACGCCCTGTTCGGGCACTTCTCGGAGAAGCTGCCGATCAGCCGCTGGCAGCGCGACCTCACCGACTCGACGGTGCTGCGCGCGCTAGGCACCGCGTTCGGGCACACGCTGGTGGCGCTGTCGTCGCTCGCGAAGGGCCTGGGCAAGCTGACGGTCGCGCCGGAACGTCTCGACGCGGACCTCGACGCGGCGTGGGAAGTCCTGGCCGAGGCGGTGCAGACGGTCATGCGCCGCCACGGGCTGCCGAACCCGTACGAGCAACTCAAGGCGCTGACGCGCGGCCAGGGCATCACCGAGGCGTCCATGCGCGACTTCATCCGCGGCCTCGACCTGCCCGCCGAGGCGCGCGACCGGCTGCTCGCGCTGTCGCCCGCGACCTACACCGGGCTGGCCGAACGGCTCGCGCGCGAGGCCTGACGTGGCCAGGCGGCGGCGCCCGGCGAAGGACGCGCCACCCATCGAGGTGGACGGCACGGGGCTGCCGCCGCTGGGCATGGCCCCCGACGCGTTCCTGCGCGACTACTGGCAGAAGCGGCCGCTGCTCGTCCGCAACGCCTTCCCCGGCTTCGAGTCGCCGATCACGCCCGAGGAGCTTGCCGGCCTGGCCTGCGAGGACGGCACGCTGTCCCGCCTGGTGGCGCACGACCGCGCATCGGACGCATGGATGCTCCGCCACGGCCCGTTCCCCGAGGACCTGTTCCCGACCCTGCCGCGCCACGACTGGACGCTGCTGGTGCAGGACGTGGACAAGTGGGATGCGGACGTCGCCGCGGTGCTCGGGGCGTTCGCGTTCCTGCCCCGCTGGCGCGTCGACGATGTGATGGTGTCGTTCGCCGCGCCGGGCGGCTCGGTCGGTGCGCACGTGGACCAGTACGACGTGTTCCTGCTGCAGGCGCACGGGCACCGCCGCTGGCAGGTCGACGCGCGCGAGGATCCGCCGCTGGCGTTCCGCGACGACGTGGAGCTGCGGCTGCTGCGTGAATTCGCCCCCGACCACGAGTGGGTGCTCGCCCCGGGCGACATGCTCTACCTGCCGCCCGGCGTGCCGCACCACGGCGTCGCCGAGGACGCCTGCCTCACGTTCTCCGTCGGCATGCGCGCCCCGTCCGCGGCCGAACTGCTGGGCGACTTCGTCGACACCCTCGCCGCCGACGCCGACGAGTCGCTGCGCTACCGCGACCCCGACCTGCAGGTGCCGTCGGACCCCAACGAGATCGACGACGCCGCGATGGCGCGCGTGGTCGAGGCGCTCAACGTGCTGCGCATGAACGATCCGGGGCGGCTGGGGGACTGGTTCGGGCGCTTCATCAGCGCGTACCGGAGCCCGGGCGGCGTCACGCCGCCACCGGGCCTGCCTTCCCGGATCGAGGTCGAATGGGACCTCGGCCAGGGGGCCACGCTGGTGCGCCACCCGTTCTCCCGCATGGCGTGGCGCAGGGCCGGCCGCCGCGGGACGCTGTTCGCCAACGGCGAGTCCTGGTCCCTGCCGCCGCGCGACGCGCAACGGCTGGCGGGCGCGCAGGTCCTGGGCAAGCGGGAGTACGACGCCCTGTCGGACGACGGGCGCGACGTGGCCTTCGGCCTGCTGGAAGCAGGCCACTACCTGCTCGACGTCCCCGGGGACGCAGACGCATGAGCGCCGCGCCCGCCTTCACCGTGGCGGTCGCCGACTACGCCAGCGACTTCCAGGCCCTGCGCGCCGTGCGCGAGGCGGTCTTCGTGCAGGAGCAGGGCGTCCCGCCCGAACTCGAACTCGACGCCGCCGATCCGCGGTGCCTCCACGTGGTGGCGCGCGATGCCGGCGGCCAGGCGATCGGCACGGGCCGGCTCGTGCCGCCGGACGCCTCGACCGCCGGCGACGGGCCCGGCGACCCGGAGGCACCGCCCACGGCGCGCATCGGCCGGATGGCGGTCCTCCCCGGCTGGCGCGGGCGCGGCGTCGGCGACGCCCTGCTCCAGGCACTGCTAAACGCCGCGCGCGCGCAGGGCTGGCGCCAGGTCGCGCTCCATGCCCAGGCGACGGCGATCCGCTTCTACCAGCGCCACGGATTCCTGCCGCGCGGCCCGCGCTTCATGGAAGCGGGGATCGAGCACCTCACGATGTGGCGCAACCTCGACGGCGTCATGGCGGTGGCCGACATGCCGTCCGCCAGCGCGCTCGTGGTCGCGCTGGCCGCGTCCGCGCGGCGGGAGTTGCGCATCCGCAGCCGCGACCTCGACCCGGGGATCCTCGACACCCAGGAGGCGCTGGACGCCCTGCGCCGGTTCGCGACCGGCCGCCGGGGCGCCGGGGTCCGCATCCTGCTGCTGTCCGCCGCCGCGGCGCAGCGGATGCAGGCCCCGCTGATCCCGCTCGCGCAACGCTTGCCCAGCCTGTTCGCCTTCCGGGAGGCGGTGGATCCCGTGGA
Source organism: uncultured Lysobacter sp. (assembly GCA_946479915.1). The sequence continues at coordinate 6 of CAMLHR010000221.1, read as the reverse complement.
CCAGGA
>CAMLHR010000220.1 GCA_946479915.1 uncultured Lysobacter sp. | reverse complement strand
TCGCGGAGGAGGCCTCCGAGGACGCGATGACCCGCGGGCAGGGCGGCGACCTGGGCTGGGTCCCGGGCGGCGCGTTCGGTCCGGAGTTCGCCGCCCAGTTGCCCGCGCTGGAGGACGGCGAATACTCCGCGCCGTTCCGGACGTCGGCCGGCTGGCACATCGTGCAGCGGCTCGGCATGCGCCAGACCGACGCGTCCGAACTCAACCGCCGCGCGCAGGTGCGCGAGACGATCGGCCGCCGCAAGCTCGAGGACGAGTGGAACCGGTTCCTGCGCGAGATGCGTGGCGAGGCGTTCGTCGAATACCGCATCGACGTTCCCGGCGACGCCGACGCGGCCGACTGACATGCGACGCCCGCGGCTGGCGCTGGTCCCGGGCGAACCGGCCGGCGTCGGCCCGGAACTCTGCGTGAGGCTCGCGCAACGGCCGCGCACCGACCACGACCTGCTGGCGTTCGGCGACCCCGGGACGTTGCGTGATGCCGCGGCCCGGCTGCGCCTGCCCCTGACCCTGCTGCCCCCCGGCGCCGCCGCCGACGCCCCCGGGCACCTTCCGCTGCAACCGGTCCCGAATGCGATCCCGGTGCCACCCGGCACCCCCGACGCACGCAACGCGCGCGCGGTCGTCGACGCCCTGCTGGCCGGCGCCGACGCCTGCGTCCGCGGCGACTGCGCGGGCCTGGTGACGGGGCCCGTGCACAAGGCGACCATCAACGCGGGCGGGATTCCCTACACGGGCACGACCGGGCTGCTCGCGGGCCACGCGGGACGCGACGTGGTGATGATGCTGGCCAACCCGGCGATGCGGGTCGCGCTCGCGACCACGCACCTGCCGCTGCGCGCGGTGGCCGACGCGATCTCGCCGGCCGGGCTGGAACGCACGCTGCGCATCCTCCACGCGGCGCTCCGCGACGACTTCGGCATCCGGCGCCCGCGCATCACCGTGCTGGGCCTCAACCCGCACGCCGGCGAGGACGGCCACCTGGGGCGCGAAGAACTCGACGTCATCCGCCCGGTGCTGGAAGCGTTGCGTGCCGAAGGCATGGACCTGCGCGGTCCGTTGCCCGCGGACACCGCGTTCCTGCCCGCGAAGCTGGACGCCTGCGACGCGGTCCTGGCGATGTACCACGACCAGGGCCTGCCGGTGCTCAAGCACAGCGGCTTCGAGCAGGCGGTCAACATCACCCTGGGCCTGCCCTACCCGCGCGTCGCCGTGGACCACGGCACCGCCCTCGACATCGCGGGCACCGGCACCGCGGACCCCTCCAGCCTCATCGCCGCCGTCGCCGCCTGCACCCGCCTCGCCCGATGACGATGCATTTCACCGAGCCGGCGAAGAAGCACCTGGGGCAGCACTTCCTGCACGAGCGGCGGGTGGTCGAGAAGATCGTGCTGGCGGTCGATCCGCAACCGGGCGACCGGCTCGTGGAGATCGGTCCGGGCCAGGGCGCGATCACCTTCCCCCTGCTGCGCCGGCACGGCGCGCTGACGGCCATCGAGTTCGACCGCGACCTGCTGGCGCCGCTGGCCGCCGCCGCCCAGGGCATCGGCGCGCTCACGCTGCTGCCCGGCGACGTGCTCGGCGTCGACTTCACCGCGCTCGCCGATGGCGGGACGCTCCGCCTCGTCGGCAACCTGCCCTACAACCTGTCCTCGCCGATCCTGTTCCACGCGCTGGACCACGCCGCCGCCATTCGCGACATGCACTTCATGCTGCAGAAGGAAGTCGTCGACCGCATGGCCGCGCCGCCGGGCAACAAGGTGTACGGACGGCTGAGCGTGATGCTGCAGGCGTACTGCGTGGTGACCCCGTTGTTCACCGTGCCGCCGGGGGCGTTCCGGCCGCCGCCGAAGGTGGACTCCGCGGTGGTGCGCCTGGTGCCGCGCGCGGCGGATGCGATCGGGATCGCGGATCCGGCGCGATTCGCCGCGATCGTCCGGGCCGCGTTCGGCCAGCGCCGCAAGACGCTGCGCAACGCGCTGTCGGGCGTGGTGGACGCCACCGGCATCGAGGCCGCCGGCCTGTCGCCTTCCGACCGCGCGGAACAGGTGCCGGTGGCGGGGTTCGTCCGCCTCGCCGCCACCGGGTGCGTCGACTGACCTTCACGTCCTGTTCGCCCACGCCGGTCGCACGCGCCCGTACACTGCATTCATGACCGACGACCGCACGACCGACGACCGCAACCCCGACGACGGCGCGCCCGGCGACTTCAGGTTCGACATCGAGGTCGCGACCCGCTACCTGGACGAGCACTCCGCGCCGGACGAGGACCGCTACGTCTTCGCGTACACCATCCACATCCGCAACGCGGGCAGCCAGCCGGCGCGCCTGGTTGCGCGCCACTGGGTGATCACCGACGCCAACGGCAAGGTGGAGGAAGTCGACGGCGACGGCGTCGTCGGCGAGCAGCCGCGCCTGCGCCCCGGCGAGGCCTTCGAATACACCTCCGGCGCGGTGCTCGCGACCGGGCTCGGCACCATGCAGGGCAGCTACGAGATGCTGGCCGACGACGGCACCTCGTTCGAGGCGCCGATCCCGCCGTTCACGCTGACCGTGCCGCGCACGCTGCACTGACCCGGCCGCCGACGATGCGCGCGACAGGACCCGCGGCATGACGACCTGGGCGATCGGCGACCTGCAGGGCTGCCTGGATCCGCTGCAGCGGCTGCTCGAGGCGGTGCGCTTCGACCCGGCCGCCGACCGGCTGTGGTTCTGCGGGGACCTCGTCAACCGCGGCGGCCAGTCGCTGGAGACACTCCGGCTGGTGCATTCGCTGCGCGCGAACAGCACCGTCGTGCTCGGCAACCACGACCTGTCGCTGCTGGCGATCTCCGAACGCAGCCCCGAGGAGCAGCGGCGGGTCAACCCGGACCTGCAGCAGGTGCTGTTCGCCGAGGATGCCGGCGAACTGCTCGCCTGGTTGCGGTCGCAGCGCCTGGTCCATGTCGACCGGTCGCTGGGCTGGATGATGGTGCACGCCGGCCTGGCCCCGAAGTGGACCGTTGCGATGGCCGAGCGCCACGCGCGCGAGGTCGAGGCGAAGCTGCACGGGGACGGCTACCGGAAGCTGCTGCGCAACATGTACGGCGACAAGCCGGCATGGTCGCCGCGCCTCACCGGGCCCGAGCGCGACCGCGCGATCATCAACGTGTTCACCCGCCTGCGCTATTGCTCGCCGAAGGGCCGCATCGCGTTCGAGGAGAAGGGTCCCCCCGGCACCCAGCAACCGGGCCTCTACCCGTGGTACGCGGTGCCGGGCCGCGTGGAGCGCGACCTGCGGGTGGTCTGCGGCCACTGGTCGGCGCTCGGCCTGTTCGTCGGGCAGGGCGTGCACGCGATCGACACCGGTGCCGTCTGGGGCGGAAAGCTCA
>CAMLHR010000219.1 GCA_946479915.1 uncultured Lysobacter sp. | reverse complement strand
CCTGATCAGCGGGTTCCGCTGGAGCTTCTACGGCGTCGCGGACGTCGAGGTCGGCATCAGCATCGCCGCCATCACCGGCTTCCTCGTCGCCTGCCTCGCGACGATCTGGTGGATCCTCCGGACCGGCTGGAAACTCAAGGCCTAGCGTCGAAGGAGGCCTGGATTTCCTCCAGCCGCCGCCCCCGCGTCTCCACCCCGTTGCGCAGCAGCATCACCGCCGACACCGCCATCGGCACCGCGATCACCAGCGCCGACAACGCGAAGTGGTCGAGCAGCCCGGCCACGCCCAGCCCGGCGCCGAGGATGCCGCCCAGCTTCGAGCTGGCCGCGACCACGCCCGAGCCCGTGCCGCGCAGCTGCACCGGATAGATCTCCGCGGCGTACGGGATCAGCATCGCGATCACGCCGCTGGTGCTGACCAGCAGCGCCACCGTCGCGGCGGTGACGGCCGTGGCCGAGCGCACGCCCGCCACCGTCATCGCCCAGAACGCGACCAGCGCGAGCGCGGACAGCGCGACGAACAGCACCAGCGTGCGGACGCTGCTCCAGCGGTGGTAGAGCCACACCACCAGGGCGATGCCGGGCAGGGCCAGCACGGCGGCCTGCGCCAGCACCGCGCTGATCGCCTGCGCGTCCACGCCGAGTTCGACGAGGTTGACCGGCAGCCACAGGATGAAGCCGAAGCTCACCAGGCCCCACGCCAGGCCGCAGGTCAGCAGCGCCCAGGTCACCGGCGCGTGGCGGCCGCGGAGCAGCGCGCGCATCCCGGTGATCGCGTGCGGGTCGTCGATGACCGGAGCGCCCGGATGCCGCGCATCGTCGGCCTCGACGGCGGCGGTCTCGCCGGAGAACCGGCGCAGCACCGCGCGCGCCTGGTCCTCCAGGCCCGCGTTGGACAGGAAGCGCGGCGACTCGGGGATCCAGCGGTTGAGCAGCAGGATCAACGCGCCGGTGGGCAGGTTGAGCAGCCACAGCACGCGCCAGGAGAAAAGCGGCTCGAGCGTCGCGGCCGCGCCCGCAGCGGCGAGGTAGCCGGCCGACGTCCCGACGCCCCCCAGCGCGACCAGCAGCCAGCCGCGGTGCGCGGCCGGGACGGTCTCGGCCATCAGCGTGAACGTGATCGGCAGCAGGCCGCCGGCCGACGCGCCCATCAGGAAGCACATCGCCAGGTTCCATTCGAACGCCGGCATGACGCCGCAGATCGCGGTGCCGATGAACATCAGCGCAGACAGGAGGATGCCCGCGCGTCGGCCGAACCGGTCGGCCAGCCAGCCCCAGGCCACCGAGCCCACGGCCGTGCCGACCAGCGCCACCAGTGCGAGCAGGCTCGCGGTGGAACGCGTGATGTCGTACTCCGCGCTCATGCCGGGCACGACGAACCCGAGCGTCGCCGGCTTCATCACGTCGACCACGAGCGCGACTACCAGCACGACGACGAGCGTCCAGTGCGCGCGGTTGAGCGGAACGCCGTCGGCCACGTGGAAGTGCAGGTGGCCACCGTCGCCTTGCGCGGCCGCGCGCATCAGCGCCAGGCGCGGCATCAGGCCGTAGCCGGCCAGCACCACGCCGGCGGGGATCATCGCCATGCCCCACAGCATCCACGCGCCCATCGGCATGCCGACCATCCGCCAGCCGGTGTGTTCGCCCATCAGGAACATCGGTGCGTGCGACAGCACGCCCGCCACGATCAGCGCGCAGCCCAGCCAGAACGCAACCGGGTGATGGAACCCGATGCCGCCCGGACGCATGGCGGGGCGATCAGTCCTGCGGGTCTTGCGGCAACTGGAAGAACGGCTCGACCGTGCCCTTGATCTTCATCGTCATCGGATGGCCGCGGCGGTCCAGGGCCTTGCCCACCGCCACGCGGACCCAGCCCTCGCTGACGCAGTACTCCTCGATGTTGGTGCGTTCCTCGCCGTTGAAGCGGATCCCCACGCCGCGTTCGAGCAGGTCGGCGTCGTAGTGGGGGCTGCGGGGATCGGTGGAGAGGCGGTCGGGAAGGGTGTCGGCCATGGTGCGTCTTGCGGGCGTCAGGGGGCCGCCAGCATAGCCGCTCCGAGCCAGGCCTCGATGGCGGGGGCGACGCCCGGATGCCTGCGCGGGAAGCGCCACTGCCCGTCGGCGTCGCGTCCGCCGGGCAGTTCCAGGTTGTGCGCGGCGCCCGGGAACGTCTCGAGCGTGAGCGCGTCGGCCCCGAGCAGCGCGCGCATCCGCGGCACGTGGGTGGCGGGGATCACCGCCGTGTCGTCGCCGCCGTAGAGCAGCAGCACCGGGAAGTCCCAGCCACGCAGCAGCGGCGCCGGATCGACGTCGTGGTTGCGGCGCCACCAGAAGAAGTCGTCGTCGGTCGCCGCGGTCGGCACCAGGTCGGCCCAGGGCGTGTCCTCGGCCGCGGCGGAGGAGGCGATCGCGGCCGCGGACCACGCGGGGTCGCGCACGGCCCGGAAGTACCGGGCGACGTGGTCGCGGGCGTCGGCGCGCTGCGTGACGTCCAGGTCGGCGCGGTCGAGCCGCGCGAGGACGCTTTCGCGTTCCTGTTCCAGCGGCGTGGTGGCCGGCGCGCCGCTGACGACGGCGAAGGCCGGGGCGTCCCCGAGCTGCGTCGCGAGCGCGATCGTCCACAGCGCCTGGCTGCCGCCGGCGACGCCGACCCGCGACGGGTCCACGCCGGGTTGCCGCGCCACCCAGTCGAGCGCGACGCGCAGGTCCCCTCCGAGGTCGGCGAGGTCGGGAAAGCTGGTCGTCATCCATTCGCCGGTGGACGCGCCGCTGCCGCGCTTGTCGTACAGCAGCACCGCGTGGCCGTGCCGCAGCCAGAAGTCGGCGGCGGACCGGTAGTTCCAGTCCTCGCGCGTGTTGTTGGTCGCGCCATGGACGAGCACCACCGCCGGCCGCGCGTCGCCAGGCGGCATCCAGAACGTGCCATGCAGCGTCGCGGGACCCGACCGCAGGGTGACCGGCCGTTGTGTCGCGGCCAACGGCCGCGCGCGATGCAGCGTCACCGCGAGCGTGTCGTCGCCGAGGGCGCGCGCGCCGCACAGGCCGGCATCGCAGGGTGCGAGCGCGACGTCGCCCAGGCCGAACGGCAGCGCGACCGAGAGCGTGTCGCCGTCGGGCGTGCCCGCGACCGGCTCCCACGCCATCCCCAACGCGGGCAGGTCCAGCGTCGCGTCGGCGGCCGCCGGCACCGACAGGCGCAGCGGCCACGTGTCGCCGCGGAACGCGATCCCGCCTTCCCAGTGGCCGGTCCAGGCCGGTGGCAACGCGGCACTGGCGACGGCGACGCACGACGCGAGCACCAACGAGACGAGACGGATGAGCAGCAGCGTCGGCATGGCGGCAGTCCGGGAGGATGTCTTCCACGGGATGCCGGACAGGG
>CAMLHR010000218.1 GCA_946479915.1 uncultured Lysobacter sp. | reverse complement strand
GCCTTCTCGACCATGTACTGCGCGATGCGCGCCTTGATCGAGCCGGACGGGTTCATGAACTCCAGCTTCGCGAACACGCCGTCGATCGCCAGCAGCGGCGTGTCGCCGATGGCGTCGAGGATCGAGCTCGCGATGCCGGCGTGCCGCGGCAAGTCAGTCGTCCTTGTCCGGCCCGAGCGTCCAGCTGGGCGGGTCGCTGGCGGGGAAGCTCTGCTCGCTCTCGAAGTCGATCAGCGCTTCCTGCTCCTGGTGCTGCTCGCATTCCGGCGACAGCTCGGGTGGCTCGGGCTTGCGTGGCGTGGGCATGGGGGCCTCCCCTGGGTGGGACGACCCATTCATACGCCAATCGGCGTCAAGGCGCAGGAACGGGGCGCCGGGTGGTTGTACCCTCGCCTACGCCGCCCCGGAGGACCCGGAGGAGCCCTGTCACAGGAAGGAGTGACCATGTCGAACAACACCGTCCGCCTGCACCGCGTCCTCACCGCCCCGCCGGAGCGCATCTACCGCGCGTTCCTCGATCCCGCCGCGGTCGCGAAGTGGCTCGCGCCGTTCGGCTTCACCTGCACCGTGCACCACCTCGACGCGAAGGTCGGCGGCACCTACCGCATGACCTTCACCAACTTCTCGACCGGCAACGGCCACAGCTTCGGCGGCACCTACCTGGAGCTGGTGCCGAACGAGCGCATCAGGCACGACGACCGTTTCGAGGATCCCGGCCTGCCCGGCACGATGATCACCACGGTCACGCTCAAGGCGGTGTCCGTGGGCACCGAGATGAAGATCGAGCAGGAAGGCATCCCGGAGGCGATCCCGTTGGAAGCCTGCTACCTGGGATGGCAGGAGTCGCTGGTGTTGCTGGGCAAGCTGGTCGAACCCGAGATCCCGGACGAGGGCAACCCGTCCTGACCGGCGACGTCACGGCGCGGCGGCGTACTTCTCCGCCGCGCCGGTGTTGACGACCACCACCCGTTCGCCGCGCCCGACCAGGCCGCGGTCGAGCAACTGCGGGAGCGCGGCCAGGCAGGCCGCGCCCTCGGGGCCGATGCCGTCGTCGCGCGCCCGGTGCCTGTCGGACGCGTCGGCGATCACGCCCTCCGGCACGGCGATCGCCGCCCCGCCGCTGGCCCGGATGATCTGCAGCACGCGGAAGTGGCCCACGCCGCCCGGCACGTTGAGGCCGACGGCGACGGTCGCGCCCGCCGCGGCGGCCGTCGTGTCGTCGGCGCCCGACTCGAATGCACGCACCAGCGGCATCGTCGCGTCCGACTGCACGCAGACCATGCGCGGGCGGCGGTCGTCGATGAGGCCGAGCGCCTGCAGTTCGTCCCAGGCCTTCCACATGCCGAGCACGCCGGTGCCGCCGCCGGTGGGATAAACCACGACATCGGGCAGCGACCACCGCGTGTCGCCCGGCGCCGGCTCCGCGAGTTCCAGTCCGAGCGACTTCTTGCCCTCGATGCGCCAGCCCGGCTCCTGGAACGTGGCCACGTTGAACCACCCTTCCGTGAGGTAGCGCTCGCGGAGCAGCGCACCGGCCTCGCGGATGGTGGGACCGGCGAGCTCCAGCACGACGCGGCCGGGATGCGCGCGCGCGGCCGCCGCCACGTTGTCGCGGATGGGCGCCGGCGTGTCCGGCGGCATCGCCACGACCACCCGCAGGCCGCCCGCCAACGCATAGCGCACCAGCGAATCGCCCGCGTTGCCCTGCGTCGGCACCGCCAGCCGGCCGATGCCGAGGCGGCGCGCCTGCGCCACGACCATCGCCATGCCGCGGTCCTTGAAGCTGCGCGTCGGATTCGCACCGAAGCCGGGACGCGGTCGGCCTTCGTCCTTGATGGCGAGCGCGAAACCGCCCGCCTTCGCGAGCGCGTGCCCGGGCAGCGGCACCAGCGGCGTCGCGCCTTCTCCGAGCGGCACGACGTGCACGGCGTCCCGCGGGTCGGTGATGTCCAGGGCCATCAGCGCGCCGAAGCGCCACAGGTCGCGGCGCGCCGGGTCGTACCAGGCCGCATCCGGCCGCTCTGCCGCAAGCCGCGCGAGGTCTAGGACCATCTCCACCGGCCGGCCGTCGGCCGGGTCGAGGTTCATCGGCCGGTCCGCCGGATATTCGATCCCGGACGCCAGGCCGCGCAGGCAACGGACGTAGCTCACCGTGGCGATGCTACCGCCAGGCGGGCGCGATCGACCCGGCCGCTAGAATTCCGGCGGAATGGCCACGTCCTTCCAATCGCACGCCCCGGCCGGCCGCACGCTGGCGGGCATCGGCCGCGTCCTGATGTGGCGGGGCGGGAGCCTCTGGATCAGCCGAGACAACGGCCGCATCGACGCGCACGCCCACCATGCGATCCAGCTCACGCTCGCTCCGGAGGGCACCGTGCGCATCCGCGGCGCTGCCGACCCGGCATGGCGGGAAGCCCGTGGCTCGATCGTCATGCCGGACCACCCGCATGCGTTCGACGGCTGCGGCCGGAAGCTGGTGATGCTCTTCGTCGAACCCGAATCGATACAGGGGCGCAACCTCATCGCGCGCCATGGCGCGACGCCGGTCGGCACGATCGACGACGACGCGGTGCTGCGGCGTGCGGCCGCGCTGCTCGATGCGTTTGCCGAAGGCGCCGACGAGGCGCGCCTCGTGGAAGGCGCCCGGCACCTGGTCGACTTCGTCGCCGGCCAGGCGCCCGCCCCGGCCCACATCGATCCGCGCATCACCAAGGCGGTCGAGTGGTTGCGCGACCGCATCGAACAGCCGGTCACGTTGGCGGAGGCCGCCGCCGTGGCCCACCTCTCGCCCAGCCGGTTCCGCCACCTGTTCGTCACCCAGACCGGCGTGTCGTTCCGGGCCTACCTGCTGTGGGGGCGCGTCAGCCGCGCCATCGTGCGGGGAATGGCCGGCGCGCCATGGACGGACGCCGCCCAGGCGGCCGGGTTCGCCGATTCCGCGCACCTGAGCCGGACATGCCGCCGCATGTTCGGCATCGCGCCGTCGATGCTGGGACGGGGATAGGCGGCCTGAAGTCAGCCGGTTCGTTCAAGCGCGACGCCGGCCCGGTTCCCAGAATGCGCCCCGTGGACCACTTCCGGTCCGCGTCGACCAGGAGCCAGACCCATGAACACCATGAACGCCAATACCTCCCCGTGCGCCTGCACGGACTGCCGCGGCGCCACCTGCACCTGCGGTTGCCAGGCCGCCCCCGCCGTCGCGCAGGCGGGTTGCCAGTGCGGTTGCCAGCAGGGCAAGGCCTGCGGTTGCCGCTGAAGCCGTCCCGCGTGGCGTGGGGGGGGGCCCGGCGCCGCACCCCCACCCGCGGGGGGTGCCGCCACGAAACCCCCCCGCCCGCCGGGCCACCCGGGTGAGCCCCCAAACCGCCCCCACACACGAC
>CAMLHR010000217.1 GCA_946479915.1 uncultured Lysobacter sp. | reverse complement strand
GTCGCCGGCGCGGCGTCGTCGAGCGCCGCGAGGATGGTGGCCTGGCGTTCCAGCAGGGCGTCGGCCTCGCGGTGGTCGCCCAGCCCCAGGCGCAGGCGCGCACCGAGGCCCAGCAGTTCCGCGCGGGCGAGGGGCTGCCCGGTCAGTTCACTGTCCCCCCGTTCGACGCCCGCCGCGAGCAGGCGCCGCAGCTCGATCGACGCGCCGAGCGGCGCCGCGCCGGCCTGCTCGAACAGGCCGGTGACGAACGACTGCATCGCCTGCGCGCGGGACGCCTCCTGCAACGCCAGGCGGGCCTGCCAGAGCACCCCGACGAGCGCGGCGACCGCGGCGACGCCCACCAGGGCCACGCTCGCCAGCGGCCAGGGATGGCGCGCGATGAACTTGCGCGCCTTGTAGCCGACGCCGCGCGGCCGCGCGAGCACCGGCTGTCCGTCGAGGTAACGCTGCACGTCGCGTGCCAGCGCCTCCACCGACGGGTAGCGTTGCTCGGGCTGCCGGGCCAGCGCCTTGAGCACGATGTTGTCCAGGTCGCCGGCCACCTGCCGGGCGCGGCGGCGGAGCGGCCCGGCGCCCGCGCGGTTGGCATCCGCGGCGCGCTGCAGCGCCAGCGACGGCCGGATCGTGTCGCCCGCGAGGATCGCCTCTTCCCACGCCGCGTCGCTGTCGCGCTTGGGCGCATAGGGCTTGGTGTCCGCGAGCAGCTCGTACAGCACGACGCCCAGCGCGTACACGTCGGTCATCGTCGTGACCGGCTCGCCACGGATCTGCTCGGGCGCGGCGTAGTGGAGGGTGAAGGCGCGCATGCCCGTGCGCGTGTGCTCGGGCGCATCGGCGTCGCCGTCGAGCAGCTTGGCGATGCCGAAATCGAGCAGCTGCACCGAGCCGCGCGCGGTGACCAGGATGTTCGACGGTTTCAGGTCGCGGTGCACGACCAGGTTGGCGTGCGCATGGCTCACGGCCTCGCAGACCTGGCCGAACAGCTTCAGCCGCGCCGCGATCGGGACCGCGCGCGACCGGCACCAGTCGGTGGCCGGTTCGCCCTCGACGTACTCCAGGACCAGGTACGGCTGGCCGTCGTCGCTCGTGCCGGCGAACAGCAGGTGCGCGATGTGCGGGTGGGCCAGCCGCGCGAGGATCTCGCGCTCGCGCTGGAAGCGCGCCCGCAAGCCGTCGCTGGCCAGGCCCGGCCGCAGCAGCTTCAGCGCGACGCGTCGGTGGTACGTGCCCTCGGCGTGGTGGGCGAGCCAGACCTGGCCCATGCCGCCCTCGCCGAGTAGGCGGTCCAGCTGGTAGGGACCGACCTGCATGCCCGAGCGCGCGCCCGGCATCGCGCTGACCAGCGGTTCGGACAGGAAGTCCGCGCGCTCGCGCTCGAGCGCGAGCAGCGCCTCGATCTCATCGGCCTGCGCGGGATCCTCGGCGCGCAGCACGAGCAGGCGCCTGGCGCGGTCTTCCGGCGTCGCCTCGACGAGCGCGTCGAGCAGCGGCGACAGGCGTTGCCAGCGTTGGGGATCCATGGGCGAACGGAGTGGTGCCGACGCGTGCGCTCAGCGTCGCGCGCCGGACGCCGCGCGACGCGGCGTGGCCACTTCCTCGCCATCCTGCAACGACGCCAGCAGGAACAGGCGCGCCTTCTGCCAGTCGCGCCGGATGCTGCGCTCGGACCGCTTGAGCAGCGTGGCGATCTCCACCTCCGACAACCCGGCGAAGTAGCGCAGCTCCACGACCTGCGCCAGTCGCGCATCGACCGCGGCCAGGCGCGTCAGCGCCGCGTCCAGCCCGAGCGTTTCCTCGTCCAGGCGCACGCCGCCGGCCAGGTCTTCCGGCAGGTCGGTCACGCGGTGCAGGTCGCCGCCGCGCTTCTGCGCCATGCGCTGGCGCGCGTAGTCCACCACCACGCTGCGCATCGCCGTGGCCGCGTACGCGAAGAAGTGCGCGCGGTCGTCGAACTGCGCGCTGTTGCGCCCGATGACCTTCAGGTAGGCCTCGTGCACCAGCGCGGTGGCGTCGAGCGTGCGCCCGTGCTGGCCGGCGAGCTGCCGCCGCGCCATCGCGTGCAATTCCTGGTAGAGCGACGAAAGCACATGGTCGAGTGCCTGGCGATCGCCGCCCCGGGCCGCCTCGAGCCACCCCGTGATATCTGCCGTGTCCGCCATCGTTTCCCCCCTCGAAGGCCAGTCGATCATACGCCGCGGGGCCGCGTGAAAACGGCTACCGCTGGCAGCCCGGGCACCACGCCGTGGTGCGCTGCGCGATCGTCGCTTCCCTTAACGGGCGCCCGCAGCGCACGCACGGTGCCCCGCCCCGCCCGTAGGCCTGCAGTTCGAGCTCGAAATAGCCCGGGGCGCCATCCGGGGCGATGAAGTCGCGCAAGGTCGTGCCGCCGCGCTCGATCGCGTGCGCGAGGATGCGCTTCACGTCGGCGGCGAGCGCGTCGTAGCGGGCCCGCGAAACCTTGCCGGCGGCGCGCAGGGGCGAGATGCCGGCGGCGAACAGCGCCTCGGCCGCATAGATGTTGCCCACCCCGACGACGATCCGCTGGTCCATCAGGAAGGCCTTCACGGGGGCCGTCCGGCCGCGGCTGCGCGCGTGGAGCCACGCGCCGTCGAACGCGTCGGACAACGGTTCCGGGCCGAGCCCCCGCAGCAGCGGGTGGACCGCGCCCGCCGGCTGCCCGAGCGCGCAGCCGAACCGGCGCGGATCGTTGAAGCGCAGCACGCGGCCGTCGTCGAGCGCGATGTCGAGGTGGTCGTGCAGGCCGGCGCGCAGGTCGCCCGGCAGCACGCGCAGGCTGCCGCTCATCCCGAGGTGCAGCAGCGGACTGCCCGCCGCGGTGTCGATCAGCAGGTACTTCGCGCGACGCCGCACCGCCTCGATCCGTTGCCCGGGCAGCGCCTTGCGCAGTTCGGGCGCGAACGGCCAGCGCAGGTCCGCGCGCCGCTGCACCACGCCCGTCACGGTGCGGCCCACCAGGTGCGGCGCGAGCCCGCGGCGGGTGGTTTCGACTTCGGGGAGTTCGGGCATGGCGGCGGATGCAATGCGGTCGCGACTCGGGATACTGTGACACCCATGCCCATCAAGTCGCTGATCCGCACCATCCCGGATTTCCCGCGGCCGGGCATCCAGTTCCGCGACATCACGACGCTGCTGGCCGACCCGGCCGGGTTCGCCCGGGCCATCGGCGAACTGGCCGGGCGCTACCGCGACGCCGGGCGCGAGGTGGACCTCGTCGCCGGCATCGAGGCGCGCGGTTTCATCGTCGGGGCGGGACTCGCGCTCGCGCTGGGCAAGGGCTTCATCCCGATCCGCAAGGCGGCGAAGCTGCCGGGCCCGACGCTGGGGCAGGACTACAAGCTGGAATACGGCAGCGACCGCCTGGAGATCCATGCCGACGCCACCGCTCCGGG
>CAMLHR010000216.1 GCA_946479915.1 uncultured Lysobacter sp. | reverse complement strand
AACGGCGTGCCGGTGGTGGCGCAGGGACAGGACGCCGACGCCGCGTCGGTCGCCTACGACGCGCTGCAGGCGGCGAAGGCGCGCGGGACCGAGGTGCTCATCGCGGACACGGCCGGCCGGCTGCATACCCAGAAGGGACTGATGGACGAGCTCGGCAAGATCCGCCGCGTGCTCGGCAAGCTCGATCCGTCCGCGCCCCATGAGGTGCTGATGGTGATCGACGGCACCACCGGCCAGAACGCGCTGTCGCAGGTGCGGCAGTTCCACGCCGCGGTGAACGTGACCGGCCTGGTCGTGACCAAGCTCGACGGCACCGCCAAGGGCGGCGTGGTGTTCGCGCTGGCGCGCGAGTTCGGCATCCCGATCCGCTTCGCCGGGATCGGCGAGCGCCCGGAGGACCTGCGCGTCTTCGACGCCGGCGCCTTTGTGGACGCGCTGCTGCCCGGGACGCTGGGAGCCGGCTGACGTGGAGCGCCCGTCGCGCCGCCGGGTCGCATGGATCGCTGGCGGCGCGCTGCTCGCGCTGCTGGTCGTCGCCATCGTGCTGCTGTCGCGGCCCGAGCGCGTGGCGCGCTTCGCGCTCGACCGCGCGGGCGACGCGCTGGGCCTGGAGATCACCTCGACCGGGGCCAGCGAGTACCGGATCCGCGGGACCCCGACCCTGGTGGTGCGCGGCGTGGTCGCACGACTGCCGGGCGCCCCTGTCCCCGTGCTCACCGCGGACCGCGTGCTCCTGTCGATGCCCTGGTCCACGCTGCGCGGCCGCCTGCAGGACCTGGACTTCACCCGCATCGAACTGGACGCGCCGGTGCTCGACCTGGACGCGCTGCAGGACTGGCTCGACACCCGGCCGCCCGGCGACGGGCGCGTGCCGACGCTGCGCGAAGGGATCGCCGTCGAGGACGGCACGGTGGTCGCGGACGGCTGGCACGTGGAAGCGGTCGACCTCGAAGTGCCGTTGCTGCACGCGGACCGGCCCGTGCGCGCGCATGCGACCGGGCGATACGTCACCGGCGAGACCGCCCTGCCCTTCGACCTGCATGGCGTGCTCGAACGGCCCGCGCCTGAGCACGCGCTCGGCATCGCCGGTCTTGTCACGGTCGAACGCGACGCCTGGCAACTCCCGGCACGGGTGCGGCTTGGCGGCTTCTGGCAATCGGACGACGACGGCTGGGGACTGGCGCGCATGAAGCTGGGCGCGAACGCGACCTACGTAGCCGAGGACACACGCGCGCCGTTCGCGCTCGGCCTGTTCGGCCCGCTGCGGTTCGCCGACGGACGCACGACCCTGGCGCCGGTGCACGCGACCGTGATTCCCCTCGGCGCATCCGCGTCGAACCCGATCCCGCCGCTGGACGGGAGCGGCGCGCTGGCGTTCGCCGAATCGCTCGAGCTTCGGCTCGCGGGCACGGTGTCGCGCTGGCCGGCCGCGTGGCCCGCGCTGCCGGCGCCACTGGACGACGCCGGCGAGGACACCGGTTTCGACCTGCGCTACAGCGGCGACGCGTCGCTCGAGGACGTCGCGCACCTCTCGCTGCAGCGCGCCGGCGCCAGCGCGGACACGCAATTGCGACTCCCCACCCTGACCGACTGGATCGGCTCGATGGCATCCGGCTCGCCGCTGCCGCCGCTCGACGCCACCGCCAGCATCCCGCGACTGGAGGTCGCCGGCGCCGTCCTGCACGGCGTCGAACTGACGCTGGACGATCCTGCGCTTGACGAGCCTGCGCTCGAAGACGATGACTGAGGTCGCCGACCGCCTGCTGGCCTGGTTCGACCACGACGGCCGCCACGACCTGCCCTGGCAGCACCCGCGCACGCCCTACCGCGTGTGGCTGTCGGAGATCATGCTGCAGCAGACGCAGGTGCAGGTGGTCGTGCCGTACTTCGAACGGTTCGTCGCCGCGCTGCCGACGCTGCGGGCGCTGGCCGACGCACCGCTCGACGACGTGCTCGCGCTCTGGTCCGGGCTCGGCTACTACGCCCGCGCCCGCAACCTGCATGCCGCGGCGAAGCTGTGCGTCGAACGCCACGGCGGCGACCTGCCGCGCGACCACGCCGCACTGGTCGCCCTGCCCGGCATCGGGCGGAGCACGGCGGGCGCGATCCTGGCGCAGGCGTGGGGCGAGCGCGCGCCGATCCTCGACGGCAACGTCAAGCGCGTGCTCGCGCGGTTGCACGGCATCGAGGGATGGCCGGGCACGCCGGCGGTCGAAAGACAGTTGTGGGCGCTGGCCGAGGCGCAGCTGCCGGATTCGCGGCTGGCCGACTACACCCAGGCGCAGATGGACTTCGGCGCGACGCTGTGCACCCGGCACGACCCGGCCTGCGTGCTGTGTCCCCTGCAGTCGCGCTGTGTCGCGTTGCGCGAGGGACGCGTGCCGGAACTGCCGACGCCCAAGCCCGGCAAGCCGCTGCCGGAGCGCCGCGCGTTCGTGCTCTGGCTCGAGGATGCACTGGGGCGCGTGTTGCTGCAGCGGCGGCCGCCCACGGGCGTGTGGGCCTCGCTGTGGTCGCTGCCGCAGGCGGACGACCACGCGCAGGCGCGCGACTGGTTCGAAGCCAACGCGGCCGTCGAGGCGGACTTCGACGCGGCGGAACCCGGCTTGCCGGTGGCGCACGGATTCACGCACTACCGCCTGGAACTGCACCCCTTGCGCTGGCGCGCGGTCGCGCCGCGCGACGCGGTGCGCGAAGATGCACGGCCCACTTGCGACGGCGAACTGCGCTGGGTGGCCCGCGACGCGCTGCAGGCGCTCGGGATCCCGGCGCCGATTCGCCGACTCATCGAACAGGACTGATCCCATGGCCCGACAGGTGTTCTGCCAGTACCAGCAGCGCGAGGCCGAGGGCCTGGACTTCGTGCCCTGGCCCGGCGAGCTGGGCAAGCGCGTCTACGCGAACGTGGGCAAGGCCGCGTGGGCCGCGTGGCTGGCCCACCAGACCATGCTGATCAACGAGAACCGGCTCTCGCCGCTCGACCCGAAGCACCGCGCCTTCCTGGAAGGCGAGATGGAGAAGTTCCTGTTCGGCGGCGGCGCCGACAAGCCGGCAGGCTACATCCCGGAATCCTGAGCCCGCTCGGCAGCCCGGATCGCCTCGACGTCCACGCGGTAGATGCTCTCGATGCGGCACGGGAACTGCGCGCCCGGCGAGGAAACGGGCACCACGGCGTCGAACCCGGCGTCCACCCGGCCGTCGTTGCTGTCGAAGGCGATCGCGTAGCTGGTGTCCAGGTACGGGCACGGGGCGCCGAGTTCGAGCAGCCAGGCCCGGGAGGGGCTGGTCCACACCGCCAGCGGCTCGGCCACGAGCAGCGGCAGCTCCAGCGGCCACCGCGGCACGAGCGCCGGCCGTGCCGAGACGGCGGCGCCGCCCGCAGCGACGATGGCGATGCCCAGGGCCGCGAAGG
>CAMLHR010000215.1 GCA_946479915.1 uncultured Lysobacter sp. | reverse complement strand
CCTTCTGCACATCGCGGAACAGGCGCCGCTCGGATTCGCGCAGGAAGCCGTACAGCGACACGCTGTCCTCCTTCTGCGCGTAATGGGTGAACAGCGAGACCTCGCGGCCGAGCTCGGGCAGGTCGTAGAAGGTGCTCATCGGCGCCTCCAGCTCGTAGCCGACGCCGTGCACGTCGACCACCAGCCATGGCGGCTGCTTGTGCACCAGGATGCCCTTCAGCCGTCCGATCACCTCAACGCCTCCTCAGCATCGCGACGCTGGCACCGGTCCGCGCCGCGGTCGCGCTCATGTGCGCGTGCGTGAGCGCCACGGCGAGCGCATCCGCCGCGTCCGCCTGCAGCTTCGCGTCGGCCAGGCCGAGCAGCAGCCGCACCATGTGCTGCACCTGCGCCTTGTCCGCCGCGCCCCGCCCCACCAGCGACTGCTTGATCAGCCGCGGCGAATACTCGTGGACGGCCAGGCGATGGCGCACGACCGTCGCCAGCGCCGCGCCGCGCGCATGGCCCAGCTTGAGCGCCGACGTGGCGTTCTTGTCCATGAAGACCGTCTCGATGGCCACCACGTCCGGGCGCCAGCGGTCCAGCAGTCCCTCCAGGCCCTCGCAGAGCAGGCCCAGCCGCGCGGGGAAATCGGCGGCCTCGAGCAGGACCAGCGCTTCGCAGTGCACGAAGGCGCATCGCCCCGCCGCGTCGACGTCGATCACGCCCACGCCGGTCCGCTGAGAACCGGGATCGATGCCGAGGATGCGGGTCACGCGCGCAGTCTACGCGTCCGGGAGCTCGGCGTTCGAGTGCACGGCCTGCACGTCGTCGAGGTCCTCGAGCCACGCCAGCAGCTTGCGGACCTGGTCCGCGGTCTCGCCCTCGACGGCCACGTCGTTGTCGGCGCGCATCGTCACCTCCGCGATGTCCGACGCAAGGCCCGCGCCCGCCATCGCCGCCGTGACCGACTCGAACGACTCGGGCGCACACGTGACGTCGATCGCGCCGTCGTCGTAGGCCACCACGTCGTCCGCGCCCGCCTCGATCGCGGCCTCGGTGATGCGGTCTTCGTCCGCGCCCGGCGCGAACGACAGCACCCCCAGCTTGCGGAACATGAAGGCCACCGACCCGTCGGTGCCGAGGTTGCCGCCGAACTTGCCGAACGCGTGCCGCACGTCGGCCACGGTGCGGACCTTGTTGTCGGTCAGGCAGTCCACGATGACCGCCACGCCGCCGGGGGCGTAGCCCTCGTAGCGGATCTCCTCGTACTCGACGCCTTCCAGCTCGCCCGTGGCCTTCCTGATGGCGCGCTCGATCACGTCCTTGGACATGTTCACCGCCAGGCCCTTGTCGATCGCCGCGCGCAGCCGCGGATTGCCCCCGGGGTCGCCACCGCCGGCGCGCGCCGCGACGGAAATCTCGCGGATCACCTTGGTGAAGATCTTGCCGCGGCGGGCATCGACGGCGTTCTTGCGCGCCTCGATGGAAGGACCTCTACCCATTGGACTTGCCTGGATTGCCTGAAAGGGCGGCGATTCTAACGCCAGCGCCGGAAGCGGCCGTCGCGCAGGAAGGCCACGACCTGCGCCGCCGCCTCCCGAGAGAACAGGAGCCCGGTATGGCTGGCGGGGACGGTCACGTGGTCGGCCAGGCCGTCGATGCGCGTCTCCGCCACGGCGACGGTGCCGTCGCTGTCGCCGTCCAGCGCACCGAAGACCCGTCCCAGCCCCAGCGCGCGTCGCCCCGCGACCACGCCGACCTCGACCCCGTCCGCACAGGGCACGCAGCCCTCGCGCAGCAACGCGGCGCTGCGGCCCAGCGCGAACGCGCCCCAGCGATGGTGGGCCAGGCCGGTGGCGGCGGCGCTGCCGTGCAGCGGGGACCCCAGGCAGGCCACGCGCCCGACGGGCAACCCGCGGTGGCGTTGCAGCGTCGCGAGCGCGACCAGCCCGCCAAGGCTGTGCGCCACGACATGGGCCGTTCCCGCGGCCAGGCGCGCGGCCAGGCGCGGGATCGCCTCGTCCGGGCCGCGGCGCACGGTCGGATAGGCGAACAGTTCCGGCTCGAAGCCGGCGGCGGCGAGGCGCGAAGCCACCAGCGCCATGGACGCGCGCGGCATCCACAACCCGTGCAGCAGCACCACGCGGCGGGTCATGCCGCGGCCGCCTCGCGCCGGAAGATGAACTCGCGGTCGCGGCAGCGGCCGACCGGGAATTCGTACTCCCCGACGTGCCGGAAGCCCAGGCGACCGTAGAAGCGTTGCGCGCCGAGGTTCTCCGACCACACGCCCAGCCACAGCGTGCGCGGGCCGTCCCGCAGCAGCCAGTCCATCGCCGCGTCGCACAGGCGCGCGCCGAGGCCCGCGCCCTGGTAGCCACGACGCACGTAGAGGCGCTTGATCTCGCCGTCGCCAGGGGCGACTTCGGCGTGCGGCAAGCCGCACGGGCCCGCCGCGGCGTGCCCGATCGCCTCGCCGTCGCGCTCCAGCAGCCACACGGCGTAATCGGGGTGCGCGAGGATCGCCTGCTGGCGCGCGGGCGCGTAGGCCTCGGCCAGGAAGGCCGCCAGGTCTTCCGGCGGATACAGGTGCCCGAAGGTCTCGGTGAACGTGAGGGCGGCCAGCGTCGACAGCGCTTCGGCATCCGCGACGACGGCCCGCCGGATCGTCATCGCCGCTGAAGCGGCTCCCACGGGGGTCATTCCTTCTCGACGATGCGGATGTGCACGTCGGCGAGCTGCGAGGCCGGCACCTCCGACGGGGCGTCGGTCATCAGGCATTGCGCGGTCGTCGTCTTGGGAAACGCGATCACGTCACGGATCGAGTCGACGCCCGCCATCAGCGCCGCGATGCGGTCGATGCCGAACGCGATGCCGCCGTGCGGCGGCGCGCCGAACTTCAGCGCTTCGAGCAGGAAGCCGAACTTCGCCTGCGCCTCTTCGGCGCCGATGCCGAGCAGGTCGAATACCGCGCTCTGCATCTCGGGGCGATGGATGCGGATCGAGCCGCCGCCGATCTCGTTGCCGTTGAGCACCATGTCGTAACCGCGCGAAACCGCATCGCGCGCGTTCGCGACGAGGTCGCCGACGTCGTCGATCCTGGGCGCGGTGAACGGGTGATGCAGGGCCACGTAGCGACCTGCTTCCGCGTCGTATTCGAACATCGGGAAGTCGACCACCCACAGCGGCTTCCATCCGTCCGCGACGAGGCCGCGGTCGCGGCCGAGCTTGAGGCGCAGCGCGCCCATGAAGTCGCAGACCGTCTTCCACGCGCCTGCGCCGAAGAACACCATGTCTCCCGACTGCGCGCCGACCTCGTCGAGCAGGGTCGCGAGCGTCGCGTCGTCGAGGAACTTCGCGATCGGGGAGTTGATCCCGTCGCGGCCCTTCGAACGGTCGTCGACGCGGATCCAGGCGAGGCCTTTGGCGCCGTATTTCGCGACGTGCTGCCCGAGGTCGTCGACCTGCTTGCGCG
>CAMLHR010000214.1 GCA_946479915.1 uncultured Lysobacter sp. | reverse complement strand
GTGCTGGGCACCGTGTTCTTCGTCTGGGTCAGCGTGTTCAACCTGTTCGTGGTGTCGGTGTTCTGGATCTTCATGTCCGACATCTGGGTGCCGTCGCAGGCGAAACGGCTGTTCCCGATCATCGCGGTGGCGGGGACCGCCGGCGCGCTGGCCGGTCCGGCGCTCACGCGCAGCCTGGTGACGACGCTCGGCGTTGCGCCGCTGCTGCTGGTCTCCGCCTCGCTGCTCGGCATCGCCGTGGCGTGCGTGGTGCTGCTCGGCCATTGGGCACGGCGGCACGGGCAGCGCCGTAACGAGTCAGGCCACGAGGCGGCGGTCGGCGGCGGGATGTGGGATGGGCTCAAGCAGGTGTTCGGCGACCCGTTCATGCGGGGCATGGCGATCCTGCTGCTGCTCGCCGACGGCATCGGCACCGTCAACTACGCGCTCGTGGCGGACTATTCCGGCGCGACGTTCGACGATGCGGTCGCGCGCACCCGGTTCGCGGCGAACCTCGACCTGGCGACGAACCTGATCACCGCCTTCGTCCAGCTCACCGTCACGCGCTGGATGCTGCCGCGGTTCGGCGCCGGTCCCGCGATCCTCGCGTGGGCGCTGGTCAGCGCGGGCGCGTTGCTGCTGGTCGTCTTCGCCGACGACCCCTACGCACCGCTCCTGGGCACGCTGCCGGCCGTCGCGATCGCGCTTGTCGCCAGCCGCGGGCTGGCCTACGGCATGGCCGAGCCGGCGCGGCACACGCTGTTCGCCCGCGTGCCGCGCAACCTGCGCTACAAGGGCCAGAACGTGGTGGACACCGCGGTCTGGCGCTTCGGCGACCTGGCCATCGCGACCGGCATGAACGCATTGCGCGGCGTCGGGGTCGGCATCGCCGGGTTCGCCGGGCTGAGCGTCGCGGCCGCCGTCGCCGCCGCGAGCCTGGGCTGGCGGTTGTCGCGCCGCGCGGAGGGCATGGCGCCGGACGCGGCGACGGACGTCGTGGCGCGACCGTGACGCCGGGGATGCGACCGTCCGGATGATGCGCTGGCAGTGGCGTCGCCGATGGTTGCAGTGGAGCGCCTGGTTGCTGTTCGCCGGGGTGCTGTTCGTGTGCGCATGGGGGTTCGTGTGGGAACCGTCGCAGCTGGTCCAGCGCGACTACGTCCTGGCATTGCCGGACGTGACGCCGGAATGCGACGGGTTGCGCATCGACGTGCTCGCCGACATCCACACCGGCTCGCCCCACAACGGCCTGGACAAGCTCGACCGCATCGCCGCGACGGTCGCCGGCGGCGATGCCGACGTCGTGCTGCTGGCCGGCGATTACGTGATCCTCAGCGTGTTCCTCGGCGAATACATCTCCGCGGACGCCGTCGCCGGGCACCTGCGCGCGCTCACCGCGCGCAAGCCCGTGTACGGCGTGCTCGGCAACCACGACTGGTGGAAGGACGGCGACAAGGTGCGCGCGTCGATGGAAGCGGCCGGCGTGACGATGGTGGAGAACCGGGCAGTGCCGGTGTCGGTGCGCGGTTGCGAGTTCTGGCTGGCCGGGATCGGCGACCTGTGGGAAGGTCATCCCGACATCCGGGCGGCGTTCGCCGGGATCCCCGAGGACGGACGGCCCGTGATCGCGCTGACCCACAACCCGGACCTGTTCCCCCGCGTGCCGGCGCGAAGCTCGCTGCTGGTCGCCGGCCACACCCATGGCGGGCAGGTCACGCTGCCGCTGCTCGGCAACCTGGTGGATCCGTCCAAGCTCGGCGACCGCTACGCGCGAGGCCATGTCGAACAGGACGGCGAGCACGTGTTCGTCTCGCCGGGCCTGGGCACCAGCATCCTGCCGGTGCGCTTCGGCATCCCCCCGGAGATCTCGCGCCTGACCCTGCGGCGCGCGCCGCCCCGATGACGCCATCCAGGGCATTCGCACTCTGCACGGGCATGTGCATCGCATGCGGCATCGCGATCGCGCGGGACCGCCCGCCCACGCTCGTGCTCACGCCCTCCGTGCCGGCGCCGCTGCCGCGCACGGTGCCGGTGGTGCCGCGCCAGGATCCGGCGCCGCCCCGGTTGCCGCCCGCGCCGGTCGGTCCCGGCGTCGTCGCGCTTTCCATCGAGGAACGGGTCGAGCGGTATCGCGTGCCCGGCAAGGACCTCGCCGCGTTGCGCGCGGCGCTGGCGAGCGAAGTGGTGTCCGACGCGGCAGGCGGCAGCCACGGCCGCACCGGCAGCGACATCTCCATCGCCTATTCGCCGCGCCCGGTGCAGGGGGGCTGCGTCGCGCAGGCACCCGCGCTGGAGATCACCATCACGACCACGCTGCCGGAATGGGCGCCGGCGCCGGGCGTGGCCGACCCGGCGCTCCTCGCGCGGTGGCAGTCGATGGCCGCGGCGTTGCAGCGGCACGAGGCACGGCATCGCGAGCACGCGCTGGCGGCGGTCCGCGACCTGCAGGCGACGCTCGCCGGGCTCGGCGTGCAACCGGACTGCCACGCGTTGCGCCGGGCGGTCGACCAGGCCTTCCTGCGCGTGCGCCTGAAGGCCGAGTTCCGCGATGCGCGCTTCGACGAGCGCACCGGGAACGGTCGCCTGGACGGCGTGGTGCTGTAGCGCTCAGGCCGCCCGCAGGTCCCCGTTGCCGCCGGACTGGCGCGGCGCCCCCGCCGAACGCAGTTCCCAGGACGCGAAGTCGTCCACGCTGATCGCGTCGAGCGTCATCTCGCGCAGTTCCTCGAGCTGCACGCGTTCCTCCGCCGTGATCCAGCCCTCGCGCACGCCCTCGTCCAGCTGCGCCTCGAACTCGAGCGCCTCGATGTCGCTGTGCTTGAGCGCCTTGAGGAACTTGCGCTCCACCGGCTCGGCGTGCACGACCGCCGGCAGGTAGCTGGCGACGCGTCCGGCGGGGTTGTTGGCGGTCGGCGTCGTGAACACGCCCCGCGCCAGGCGGTCGCGTGCATCGCTCGGCGCGAGGATCAGGCTGGCGGCCTTGTGCCCGAGGCGGTCGCTCGGTGCCTGCGCGCGACGGCCCAGCGGGAACACGAGCAGCCACAGCAGCCAGCCTACCGGGCGGATCGGGAAGTTGCGGAGCGCGGCCGACAGCGCCAGTTCCATGCGGTGCACGCTGTCGTGGAACGCCCACGCCAGCAGCGGCCGGTCGCCCACCGGACGGCCCTCGTCCTCGTAGCGCTTGAGCATCGCGCTGGCGAGGTACAGGTGGCTCAGCACGTCGCCCAGCCGGCCGGACAGCGACTCCTTGAACTTGAGCTTGCCGCCGAGCAGCAGCATCGACACGTCCGCGCACAGCGCCAGCACCGCCGAATAGCGGTTGAGCTTGCGGTAGTAGCGGCGCGTGTAGGCGTCGCCCGGCGCCTTGCCGAACAGCGCGCCGGTCAGGCCGAACCACAGGCTGCGGACCGCGTTGGAGATCGCGAAGCCGATGTGGCCGAACAGGCTGCCGTCGAACGCGTCCAGGCGCGCGGCGGGATCCTCGATCGTGGTGGCGCGCAT
>CAMLHR010000213.1 GCA_946479915.1 uncultured Lysobacter sp. | reverse complement strand
GCATCCGCATCGCGCTGTGCGACGACCAGGCGCTGGTGCTGCGCGGCCTGTCCGCGCTGCTCGCCGACGCCGGGGTCGAGATCGCCGTCGAGGCCACGTCCGCCGAGCCGCTGCTGGACGCGTTGCAGCGCCGCCCGGTGGACGTCGTGGTCAGCGACATCCGCATGCCGGGCCTCGGCGGCATCGGCCTGGTGGCGGCGCTGCGCGAACGCGGCGATGCCACGCCGGTCATCCTGCTCACCACCTTCGACGACGACGCGCTGATGCTGCGCGCGGTCGAAGCCGGCGCGCAGGGCTTCCTGCTCAAGGACGCCTCGCCGGAGGACCTGCGCGACGCCATCACCCGGGTGGCCGCGGGCGAAACGCTGCTGCAGCCCGTGAGCCTGGGCCCGGTGCGCGCCGCCTGGCAGGCCGCCCCCGGCCACGAGGTGCGCCTGACCGAGCGCGAGCGCAGCATCCTGCGCCTGGTTGCCGGCGGCTACTCCAACAAGGAGATCGGCCGCTCGCTGCACCTGTCGGAGGGCACGGTGAAGAATTACGTCTCCGACCTGCTGGTGAAACTGGGCGCCCGGGACCGCACCCACGCGGTGTTGACCGCGATCACCCAGCGGCTGCTTTGACATAATCGGGGGCTTGCCGGCCCGTCCCCCGCGCCGGCCCAGACTGGAGTCCCCCCATGACAGACATCGTCATCGTCGGCGCCAAGCGCACCGCGATCGGTTCCTTCCTCGGCCAGTTCACCGGCGTGCCCACCCCGACCCTCGGCGCGGCGGCGATCGGCGGCGCGCTCGCGCACGCGGGGGTCGCGCCCGACCAGGTGGACGAGGTGATCATGGGCTGCGTGCTGCCGGCCGGCCTCGGCCAGGCGCCCGCCCGCCAGGCGGCCATCGCCGCCGGCATCCCGACCGCCGCGCCCTGCACCACGGTCAACAAGGTCTGCGGCTCCGGCATGAAGGCCGTGATGCTCGGCCACGACGCGATCAAGGCCGGCTCGGCCACGGTCGTCGTCGCCGGGGGCATGGAGTCCATGACCAACGCGCCGCACCTGCTCAACGGTTCGCGCACCGGCACCCGCTTCGGCAACACCGAGCTGGTCGACCACATGGCGCACGACGGCCTGGTCAACCCGTACGACGGCAAGGCGATGGGCGTGTTCGGCGACATGGCCTGCAGCAAGTACGCGTACGACCGCGGCACCCTCGACGCGTTCGCCGCCGAGAGCGTCAAGCGCGCGCAGGACGCCGTGTCGTCCGGCGCGTTCAAGGACGAGGTGGTGCCGGTCACCGTCAAGGGCCGCAAGGGCGAGACCGTGGTGGACACCGACGAGGAACCCGGCCGCATCGACGCGGCGAAGATCCCCGGCCTGCGCCCGGCGTTCGGCAAGGACGGCGTGATCACCGCCGCCACGTCGTCGAAGATCTCCGACGGCGCCGCCGCGGCCGTGGTGAGGTCCGCAGACGAGGCGAAGCGCCGCGGGCTGGCGCCGCTCGCGCGGATCGTCGCGCACGCGAGCCACGCGCAGGACCCGGAGTGGTTCACCACCGCACCGGTGAGCGCGATCCGCAAGGTGCTCGACAAGGCCGGCTGGTCGGTCGGCGACGTGGACCTGTTCGAGGTCAACGAGGCGTTCGCCTGCGTGTCCATGGCCCCGATGACCGACCTGGGCATCCCGCACGACAGGCTCAACGTCAACGGCGGCGCGATCGCGCTCGGCCACCCGATCGGCGCCAGCGGCGCGCGGCTGCTGGTGACCCTGCTGCACGCGCTGCGGGCCCGCGGCGGCAAGCGCGGCGTGGCTTCGCTGTGCATCGGCGGCGGCGAGGCGACGGCGGTGGCGGTCGAGCTCGCCTGAGCATCCCGGCGCCGGGCGTTTCCGGTCGTCGGGTCGCCCATTCATGGCGCTTGACAGGCGACAAGGGCTTGTCATGATGATATGGGCGCGCGGTTGCGCGTTGCTGCTCTGAACCGAGTCCACCGACTCAAACCCAAATCGACGAGGAAATCGAATATGTCCATCAACAAGGCGCTGCTCGCCCTGGCCATGGGTGTTGCCCTGGCCGCTTGCACCAACCAGGACCAGGCTGCGGACTCCGCCGCCGAGGCCGCCGAGGCCGCCGGTGAAGCCCAGGAGGCTGCCGCCAACGCCGCCATGACCGGTGACGCCGCTGCCGCCGACGCCGCCCAGGCTGCCGCCGACGCCGCCGCCGAGGCCGCCGACGCCGCCGCGACCTCCGCCGATGCCGCCGGCATGGCCGACGACATGGGTGACGCCGACGACGCCGCCGACGCCGCCGAGCAGGCTGCCGACGCTGCCGAGCAGGCCCAGGACGCCGCCGAGGAAGCCGCTGCCGGCGCCGAAGGCGAGTAATCGTCCCAGCTGCAAGCGCGACACCGAAGACCGCCGGCTTGCCGGCGGTTTTCTTTTGGGGACACACTCGACGTCCATTCCAGGGAGCCGCCGCCATGAACACCAAGCTCGTCGTCCTGCTCGCCGCGGGTGCCTTCGCCCTCGCCGCCTGCAACTCCCCCACCACCGAACAGGAAGCCGCCGAGGCCGGGGCCGCCGCGGAAGTCGCCGGCGGGGAAATCGCCGAGGCCGCCTCCGCCACGGGCGAAGCCGCCGTCGAGGCCGGGGAAGCCGCCGCCGCGGCCGCCGCCGAAGCCGCGGGCTCCGCGGCCGCCGCCATCGACGCGGCCTCCGGCGAGGAACTCGACGAGGCCTACCAGGACGGCCGCACGGCCGCGGACGCGGCCCTCGAGAACGCCGACGCGGCGGACGAAGACGCCGACCAGGACGACGTGACCGAGTGACCATCCTCGACAGCGCCCTCGATCCGCGTTCGCAGGAATTCCGCGACAACGCGGAGTACCACCGCGCGCTGGTCGCCGAGCTCGACCGCCGCCTGGCCCGCGTGGCCGACGGTGGCGGCGAGCAGGCGCGCGCGAAGCACGTCGAACGCGGCAAGCTGCCGGTGCGCGACCGGATCGCGGCCCTGCTCGATGCCGGGTCGCCGTTCCTGGAGATCGCGCCGCTCGCCGCCGAGGGCATGTACGACGACGCGGCGCCCGGCGCCGGCATCGTCTGCGGCATCGGCCGGGTGATGGGCCAGGAAGTGGTGGTCGTCGCCAACGACGCGACGATCAAGGGCGGCACCTACTTCCCGATGACGGTCAAGAAGCACCTGCGCGCGCAGGAAGTCGCGCGCGAGAACCACCTGCCCTGCGTCTACCTGGTCGACTCCGGCGGCGCGTTCCTGCCGCTGCAGGACGAGGTGTTCCCGGACAAGGAGCACTTCGGCCGCATCTTCTACAACCAGGCGCGGCTGAGCGCGGAGAACATCCCGCAGATCGCCGTCGTCATGGGCTCGTGCACCGCGGGCGGCGCGTACGTGCCGGCGATGTGCGACGAATCGATCATCGTGCGCGAACAAGGCACGATCTTCCTCGGCGGTCCGCCGCTGGTGAAGGCCGCCACCGGCGAAGTCGTCGACGCCGAA
>CAMLHR010000212.1 GCA_946479915.1 uncultured Lysobacter sp. | reverse complement strand
CTCCAGGCCTTCGAGCGTCGCGCCACCGGGACCGGCGCTCAGCCGCCAGCTCTGCCGCGTGATCGGCGCCGCCAGCGCCACGACGGCGTGCTCGCCCGATTGCCGCCACTCCAGGCGCCCGCTGCCGCCGCGGTCGCCGTTGGCCAGCGCGACGCGCCCCGCCAGCGACCAGTCGGTGTCGGCGGCCAGCGCGGCCTCGCGCGCCGCCTGCGTGGCGAGTTCGGCCGTCGCCTCGACCGGTGGCGCCTCGCGGACCGGTCGCCCGGCACAGCCGGCCAGCAACAGGGCGAACAGGCACCCCGCGGCGATCCGGTTCATGGCGCCCCGCTCCCGACGGTCTGGTCGAGGGCGCGCTGCAACGACCGGTTCTCCGGGTCGATCTCGCGGGCCCGCTCGAAGAAGTCGCGGGCCTCGTCGCGCCGCCCCAGGACCCAGAGCACCTGGCCGAGGTGCGCCGCGATCTCGGCGTCCTTCTGCAGCGCGAACGCGCGGCGCAATTCGACCAGCGCCTCCTCGTGCCGGCCGAGCCGATGGAGCACCCAGCCGTAGCTGTCGATGATCGCGGCGTTGTCCGGCTCGGCCACGCGCGCGCGGTCGATCAGTTCCAGCGCCTCGGCATAGCGCGTGGTGCGGTCGGCGAGCGTGTAGCCGAGCGCGTTGAGCGCGGCGACGTTGTCCGGCTCGGCGACCAGGATCTGGCGGAAGTCGGCTTCCGCGCGCGCGACGTCGTCGCGGCGTTCCCATGCCAGGGCGCGCGCGTAGAGCAGCTGGGGGTCGTCCGGCCAGGCCGCCAGGCCGCGCGCGTACGCGTCCAGCTCACGCTCCGGCTGCCCCCCGTCCCGGTGCAGCTCGGCCTCCAGCAGGTAGGCGTCGCGACGCGCGTCCTCGTGCGCGTCGGCATCCTGCTGCAGCGCGTGCAGCGTGGCGAAGGCTTCCGTGTCGCGGTCGAGCGCGTGCAGCACGGCGGCGGTGCGCAGCCGCGCCTGGAGCCGCTGCGGCCCGCCCGGCACGCTGGCGTACCAGCGCAGCGCCTCGTCCTGTAGCTCCAGGAATTCCGCGACCTGGCCGAGCAGCAGCCGTCGCCGCGGGTCCGGCCGCGCGGAGCCTTCCTGCAGCTGCGTGTACAGCAGGCGCAGCGCATCGAGGTCGTCGGCGCGCGCCAGCAGCGACGCGCGCAGCCCGTAGCTGTACTCGTCCTGCGGCCCCTGCGCGAGGACGCGCGCCGCCGCCACCGGATCGCCCAGCGCGTCGTACTCCGACGCGAGCGCCAGGCGCAGGTCCTCGTCGCCGCCGGCCGCATCGACCAGCGACTCGAGCACGTCGCGCGCCGCGTCGTCGTCGCCGGCCTCGCGCAGCTGGCTCGCGCGCAGCAGCGCCACGCGCGGTTCGCCGGGGAACCGCGCCACGACCTCGTCCACGATCCGTTCGGCGAGGGCCGCCTGGTCCAGGCGTTGCGCGAGGCCGCCGAAGGCGAGCCACGGGTCGAGCATCGGCGGGATCGCATCCGCGTCGACCAGCGCCGCGAGCACGCGCCCGGCCAGCGCCAGGTCGCTGCCGCCGCTCGAGAGGGCGCTCAACGCATGCCGCCAGCCGTCGCCCGGCGCGCGCGCGAGCGCGATGGCGCTTGCGGTCGCGGCCGCCTCGTCGCCGCGCCGCAAGGCGAGGCTGGTCCCGATCGCGCGCATGGGCAGCGAGGACGGCGCGCGCGCGCGCCACAGCGCGAGGGCCGCGGCCGCCGTGTCGTCGTCACCCGCCAGCAGCGCGATCCGCGCCGCGCGTTCGGCCAGGGCCGCGTCGTGCGCCGCGGCCCGCGCGGCGCGCAGGTACCACGTGGCCGCTTCCTGCAACTGGCCGGCCTGCAGTGCGAACTCGCCGGCCAGGGTCGCCTCCATCACCGCCGGCGGTGCCTCGTCGCGCTGCACCGGGACCGGTGGCGCGGCCATCGCGGGAACGGTGGCGGACACGGTGCCGAGCAGGAAGGCGACGACGCAGGCGGTGAACGGCTGGCAGGGACGGGCGGTCAAGCAGGACCTCGCGGAAAGGCCGTTGGGGGGCCGGTAGAATGACGGGTTCGGATATCGCGCCATCGACGGGCGCCCAGCTTAACGGACCGATGAGCCTGCCCCGCGCGCGCCTCCACGTACTCGGCATCAACCACCAGACCGCGCCGGTCCACCTGCGCGAGCGGGTGGCGTTCGCCGGCGACACCGTGCCCGCCGCGCTGGCCACGCTGCGTGAACTGCCGGGCGTCCGCGAGGCGGCGCTGCTGTCCACCTGCAACCGCACCGAGCTCTACGCGCTCGCCGAGGACGACGGGCGCGCGCTCGCTGACTGGCTGGCGTCGCACCCCGGCGAGGCCGGCGAGCTGCAGGCGTACCTGTACCAGCACAGCGACGCGGATGCGGCGCGCCACCTGTTCCGGGTGGCCACCGGGCTGGATTCGCTGGTGCTGGGCGAACCGCAGATCCTCGGCCAGGTGAAGGACGCCTGGGCGATCGCGCGCGGCGCCGGCACGCTGGGCACGACCCTGGACCGCCTGTTCCAGAGCGCGTTCGCCACCGCCAAGCGCGCGCGCACCGAGACCCGCATCGGCGCCAATCCCGTGTCGGTCGCATCCGCGGCGGTCCGGCTGGCGCAGGAGTCCTTCGCCCGCCTCGACGAGGCCACCGTGCTGCTGGTGGGCGCGGGCGAGACGATCGAGCTGGCCGCCCGCCACCTGCGCGAGGGTCGCGTGCGCCGCCTGCTCGTCGCCAACCGGACGCTCGCCCACGCGCAGGACCTTGCCAGCCGCCACGGCGGCGTGGCCCTGCCCCTGTCCGACCTGGACCGGCACCTGGACGAGGCGGACGTGGTGATCGCGGCGACGGCCAGCCGCGACCCGGTCATCACCCGCGACCAGGTCGCCGACGCGCTCGCGCGCCGCCGGCACAAGCCGATGCTGCTGCTCGATCTGGCGGTGCCGCGCGACATCGATCCGGGCGTGGCCGGACTCGGCGACGCGTTCCTGCACACCATCGACGACCTGGAGCGGGCGATCGAGGACAACCGGCGTTCCCGGCGCGAGGCGGCTGCCGAGGCCGAGGCCATCGTGGACCTGCAGGTGGCGCGCTTCGCCGAGGCGATGCAGCTGGCCAGCAACGACGCGCCACTGCGCGCGCTGCGCGCCCGGGGCGAGGCCGTGCGCGAGGACGCGCTGGCCCGCGCCCACCGGCAGCTCGCCGCGGGGCGCGACCCGCATGACGTGATGGAACAACTGGCGCACGCGCTGACCAACCGGTTGCTGCACGCGCCGACCGCGGCCCTGCGCGACGCCGCAGCCAGCGGGGACGCGGCGCTGGCACGGGCCGTCGAGCGCCTGTTCAAGCGGGACGACACGTGAACCCTTCGCTGCGCCGCAAGCTCGAAGCGCTGGCCGAACGTCGCGAGGAACTCGAGCGCCTGCTCGCCGACCCGTCGGCCGCGGCCGACCCGCAGCGGTTCCGCGCGCTGTCGCGCGAGTTCGCGCAGCTCGAGCCA
>CAMLHR010000211.1 GCA_946479915.1 uncultured Lysobacter sp. | reverse complement strand
TCTCGCGCGGCACGCCGTCGAACAGCATCACGGTCTTGCCGAAGGGCAGGGCGCGCTCGTCGATGGGACCGAGCGCCCGCGCATCGGCGGCGCGGTCGGCGTTGGCGAGGACCTCGACGAAGCGCTCGCCCACCGCGTCCATCGGCGCGTCGAGCACGACCTTGCCGTCACGGATGAACATGACGTCGGTCAGGATGTGCTCGATCTCCTCCACCTGGTGCGTGGTGACCAGGATGGTCTTGCCCTCGTCGAAGTAGTCCTCCAGCAGCCGCTGGTAGAACTGCTTGCGGTACAGGATGTCCAGGCCGAGCGTCGGCTCGTCGAGCACCAGGAGGCGGGCGTCGATGGCCATCACCAGCGCCAGGTGCAGCTGCACGATCATGCCCTTGGACAGCTCGCGCACCCGCATGTTCGGCTTGAGCTGGGTGCCCTGCAGGAAGCGCTGGCAGCGCGCCCGGTCGAAGCGGGGGTGGACGCCGGCGACGAACTCGATCGCATCGGCCACGCGCATCCAGCGCGGGAGCACCGCCACGTCGGCGATGAAGCAGACGTCGTTCATCAGCTCGTCGCGCTCGGTCCGCGGGTCGCGGCCCAGGACGCGCAGTTCGCCGCTGAACGGGATGAGGCCGAGGATCGCCTTGAGCGCGGTGGTCTTGCCGGCGCCGTTGGGGCCGATCAGGCCGACGATGCGGCCGGACTCGATGGTGAACGAGGTGCCGTCGAGGGCGACCTTGTTCCGGTAGGCCTTGCGCAGGCCGCGGGCGGCGACCACCGCCGGCTCGCTCCGCGCCTCGGCGCGGTCTCGTGTCATCGCATTCACTTGGCACCCCCGTTGCGGCGCAGCAGCTGCTCCGCGGACAGGCCCAGGCGGGCGATGCGCTCGAGCACCTGCGGCCATTCTTCGTTGAGGAAACGCTCGCGCTCGCTGGCGAGCAGCTTTTCCGACGCACCTTCCGTGACGAACATGCCAAGTCCCCTGCGTTTTTCGACGAGTGCCTCGTCCGCCAGTTCCTGGTAGGCGCGCGAGACGGTGATGGGATTGAGCTGGTACTCGGCCGCCACCTGGCGGACCGACGGCAGCGCGTCGCCGGGCTTGAGCTCGCCATCGAGCATCATCGCCACGACGCGTTCCTTCAGCTGCCGGTAGATGGGAGCGCCGTCGCTCCATTCGATCGCGGTCATGGATCAGCCCCTCGGCGCGAAGGAGAAGTAGGGGACGAGCAGCGACTGGCGGTTGCGGGGATGGCCGCTGCCGTCGCTGCCGGAACCGCCGCCGGTGGCGCCGAGGATCGCGGACGCGGCGGCCTTCGCGGCGGCCGCGGCGTGCTCGGCCTCGTCCACGGCGATGCCGGCGTCGGCCAGGGCGTGCCGGACCTCGAGCTCGATCGCCGAGGCGAGGGCGTCCTCCATCGGGGCCGGCTGCGCGGGGGCGCCGAGGGCCAGCGCGAGCGAGAGCATCGCGGTACTGGCGGTCAGGCCCAGGAACGTGTTGTGGAGCTTGCGGTTCATGGTGAACGTCCTGCTCTGGGGGATCGGTGTTGTATGCAACTATAACACCAAAACAGGGGCCGTCAAGCGGCCCGCACCCAACTGATGGCAGGGGGGCGGGGGGCGGGACCGGTTGCGGGGGGTGTCCGATGGGCGCACGCTGGCAGGCCCGCCAGAGGCCCCCCTGCCATGACCCGCGCCCTCGCGCTCTGCGCCGCCGCCAGCCTTGCCGTCCTCGGCCTCCTGCCCGCCGCCGCCCAGGACGGCGCGCTGCTCGACCACAGCTATCGGCCGCTGGCCGGCAAGACGCCGGTGAACATCGGCCAGGCGTTCGCGGGGAAGGTGCTGCTGGTGGTGAACACCGCCAGCAAGTGCGGCTTCACGCCGCAGTTCGAGGCGCTCGAGGCGCTGAACGAGGCGTACGGCGGGCGCGGCTTCGTCGTCCTGGGCTTCCCGTCCGGCGACTTCAAGGACCAGGAATTCGAGGACGAGGCCAGCATCCGCGAGTTCTGCACGCTCACGTACGGCGTGAAGTTCCCGATGTTCGAGAAGGTGCACGTGGTCGGCGAGCAGGCCACGCCGCTGTACCGCGCCCTCGCGGAAGCCGCCGGCGAGGCCCCGGCCTGGAACTTCCACAAGTACCTCGTCGGTCGCGACGGACGCCTGGTCGCGAGCTGGGGCAGCAAGACCGTCCCGGACGACCCGGCCATCGTCGCGGCCATCGAGCGCGCGCTGGTGGCGGGCGAGGCGCCTGAACCGGCACGTTCCGGCACGCTCTAGCGCGATTGCCGCCCCCGGCTTCCGCCATGACAATGGCGGCTTCACCGCGGCCGCGTGCCGCGCCGCCCAGATTGCAGGAGTCTCCCCCGTCATGAAGTCCTTCGTGCGTGGCGCCGCCGCGCTGCTGTTGTCCGCGACCCTGTTGCCCGTCGCCGTCGCCCAGGAAGCCGCGACAGCCGGCGCCGACGCCGCCGTCCTCGCCACGGACCGTGACCGCGCCAGCTACATGGTGGGCATGGACATCAGCGCGATGCTGCGTGGCGCGGGTCCGGAACTCGACCTCGCCGCGTTCGAGCGCTCGCTGCGCAACACCCTGGCCGGCGGCGCACCGCTGGTCGACGAGGCGACCGCCCGGGCGACGATGATGGCGCTTGCCGCGCGGGACCAGGCGCGCACGGGCGGCATGCCGCCCGGCACGCCGCTGCCGGACGTCGACTGGACCAACGCGGCCCTGGTCGCGGGCATCTCGGTGGGCGAGTCGCTGCGTCCCATCGCAGACGAGTTCGACCTGCCCATCGTGCTGCAGGCCGTCCGCACCGTGCTCTCGGGCGGAACGCCGCTGCTGTCCAGGGACGAATACATGCAGGTCCGCACGGCCTTCTCCGAGCGCATGGAGGCGAGGGCGGACGCGCTCGCCGCGCGCAGCCTCGCCGAGGGCACGGCGTTCCTGGCCGCCAACAAGGCGAAGAAGGGCGTCTTCTCGACCGGATCGGGCCTGCAGTACATGGTCCTGCGGCCCGGCGCCGGCGAGCGCCCGAATGCCAGCGACACGGTGCGCGTGCAGTACGTCGGCACGCTGCTCGACGGCAGCGAGTTCGACAGCTCGTACGACACGGGCACGCCGGTGGAATTCCGGCTCGACCAGGTGATCCCGGGCTGGACCGAAGGCCTGGCGCTGATGCCCGTCGGTGCGAAGTACCGTTTCTGGATCCCGGCCGAACTGGCCTACGGCGAGAAGGGCACGCCGGGCGGGCCGATCGGTCCGAACGCGACCCTCGTCTTCGACGTCGAACTGCTCGAGATCCTTTGAACCCAGACGCATTGCACGCGCAAGGAGCCCCCATGAAGCGCAACACAGTCCGCCACGCCGCCATCGCCCTCTCGGTCGCACTCGCCCTGGGGGCCTGCAAGCCCGCCGACGAGGCCGCCGGCGACACCGCCGGGGCCGATGCCGCCGCGGCGACCACGGAGGCGGGTGCGCTCCGGATCGAGGGCCTGCCGACCGAGAAGGCGCAGGCCAGTTACATGGTCGGCATGGACATCGCCGAGT
>CAMLHR010000210.1 GCA_946479915.1 uncultured Lysobacter sp. | reverse complement strand
GGGGAGCGCACCCGGGAGCTGCGGAGCTACGACGGCGGCGCCGACATGCGCGCCGCGCCGCCCGTGCCCACGTTCAGGGTCGAGGGCGAGGGCGAGGACCAGGCCATGCCCGTCGCGCCCGCCCAGGCGGCCGAGGCGGCCGAGCCCGCGATGGTGGAGGACGCGGAGGCGCCCACGCCGGAAGACCAGATGGAAGCGATCCGCAGGCGGATCGAGGCGCGGCGCGAACAGCTGCGCCGCGAGGCCCGCCAGTCGGCGCCGGCGAGTCCGCCGCCGCCCCAACAACGGTAGAGTTCGACGCATGATGGCAATGCCCCGCTTGTTCCCGATGTCGTGCGCGACGCTGCTGGTCGCCACCCTGCTCCTGGCCGGTTGCGCCTCGGTTCCCGCGCCGACGATCTCGCGCGAGGGCGACCTGCGCGCGGCGCCCGCGGCGGGCGCCGCCGCCGACGCGCCGCGGACCGAGACGGTCATCGTGGACGGCCAGCCGCGCACGCTCGTGGTCGCCGATCCGGCCGCCACCGCCGACGCCGCGGGCCCCGAGCCGCAACTGCGGCGCGGCACCGGCGTGGTCATCGACCGGGCCGCGGCCGCGGCGCCGCCGCCCGGGCTGGCCGCGACCAGCGGCGCGGTGACCTTCAACTTCGAGGGCGAGTCGCTGCATGCGGTCGCCAAGGCGATCCTCGGCGACATGCTGGGCCAGAACTACATCATCGCGCCCGGCGTGCAGGGCACGGTGACGCTCGCCACGCCCGATCCGGTGAGCCCCGCCGAGGCGCTGAGCCTGCTGGAGATGGTGCTCGGCTGGAACGGCGCGCGCATGGTCTACGCCGACGGCCGCTACAACATCGTGCCGGCCGAGCAGGGACTGGCCGGCACCGTCGCGCCGCGTACCGGCCCGGCCGCCGACGCGCGCGGATTCGAGACGCGCGTGGTGCCGCTGCGCTACATCTCCGCGACCGAGATGGCGAAGCTGCTCGAGCCCTACGCGCGGCCCAACGCGATCGTCAGCGTGGATCCGGCGCGCAACGTGATCACCGTGGCCGGGACGCGCGCGGAACTGCAGAACTACCTGCGCACCATCGACGTGTTCGACGTCGACTGGCTGGCGGGGATGTCGGTGGGCGTGTTCCCGCTGCACTCGGGCAAGGCCACGCGCGTGGTCGAGGACCTGGAGAAGGTCTTCGGCGAGGACAGCGGTTCGCCGGTCGCCGGCATGTTCCGCTTCATGCCGCTGGAGGGCGCGAACGCGGTGATGGTGATCACGCCGCAGCCGTCCTACCTCGACGACATCCGCCAGTGGCTCGAGCGCATCGACGGCGCGGGCGAGGGCGTGCAGTTGTTCTCGTACCAGCTCAAGTACGTCAAGGCGGCCGACCTCGCGCGGCGGCTGGCCGAGGTCTTCGGCGGCAGTGGCGGCGACATCGGGCGCGACCCGTCGCTGATGACCGGGTTGCAGTCGAGCACGCTCAAGGACGAGGGCTTCGGCGACCGCGACGGCAGCGCGCCGGTGGTGGGCGGCAACGGCGAAGGACTCGGTGAAGGGCAGTTCTCGCTCGGTCCGGACGAGGGCGGCGACGCGAGCGTGAGCCTGGAGATCGACGGCGACCAGGTCGGCGTGTCCGCCGTGGAGGAGACCAACACGCTGCTGGTGCGCACCAGCCCGCAGGCATGGCGCTCGATCCTCGACGTGGTCGAGCGTATCGACGTGATGCCGCTGCAGGTGCACATCGAGGCGCAGGTGGCCGAGGTGAAGCTGACCGGCGACCTGGAATACGGCGTGAGCTGGTTCTTCGAGAACGCCGTCAGCGACCCGGTGGTCGACGGCGGCGCGGGCCTGCCCAATGCGGCGGGGCGCAGCATCTGGGGCGACCTGGCCGGCCGCGTGGCGGGCAACGGCCTGTCGTGGACCTTCCTCGGCACCAACGCCGCGGCGGTGATCAGCGCGCTCGACGAGGTGACCGACGTCCGGCTGCTGCAGACGCCGTCGGTCATGGTCCGCAACAACGCCGAGGCCGAACTCAATGTCGGCACCAGCATCCCGGTGTCGTCGGTGTCGTTCGACCCGATCAGCGGTGGCGTCGGCACCGTGAGCCAGGTGCAGTACCTGGACACCGGCGTGATCCTGAAGGTGCGGCCGCGCGTGACCCGCGACGGCATGGTGTTCCTCGACATCGTGCAGGAGGTCAGCTCGCCCGGCGCGGTGCCCGCCAATTGCGACGTGAACTGCAACGTGCCGATCGACACGCGACGCCTCAAGACCGAGGCGGCGATCCAGAGCGGCGAGACGGTGATGCTCGCCGGCCTCATCAGCGAGGGCGTGACCACGGGTTCCGCCGGCGTGCCGGGGCTGAGCCGCATTCCGATCATCGGCAGCCTGTTCGGCACGCGCAGCCACGGCACCGACCGCAGCGAGGTGATCGTGCTGCTGACGCCGCGCGTGATCCGCGACCCGATGGAAGCCCGCGAACTCACCGACGAATACAGCCGGCGCTTCCGCGCGCTCGAGCCGCTGCGCGCCGACGGGGACCCGGACCGGTAGTGGCCCCGGCGCCTGCCGCCGTCGACGGGCTGCCGGTGGTGCTCCTGCCGGTCGGTCCCGACGACGCCGCGCTCGACGCCACGCTCGCCGCGCTCGATGCGGCCACGCCCGCCGGGACGCGGGTGTGGCTGGCCGACGACGCGTGCGCCGGTCCACGCGGGCTCGCGATCATCGAACGCTGGGTCCAGGCGACGTCGCTGTGCGCGCACTACACCCGCCGGCAGCGTCCGGCGGGCGAGGCCGCGCACGTCGGCGAGGCGCTGGCGGCCTGCGGCGACGAGGCGGTCGCCGTGCTCGCGCCTGGCGCGCGACCGGCGGCGGGCTGGCTGCAGAAGTTGTCTGCCTGCCTCGCGCGCGACGCGTCCATCGGCACCGCGACGCCGTGGAGCAACGCGGGCGAGTCGGTCGCCTGGCCCCGGGTCGGGGAGGTGGCGCCGGTGCCGTCGCAGGGGGAACTCGCGGCCCTGGCGCGCGCCGCCGCCGGCCTGCCGCCGCACCCTCCGGAACTGCCTGCCGCGGTCGGACACGCGGTCCTGTTGCGCGGCAGCGCGCGCCAGCGCGCCGGCGGGCTCGACACCGAGAGCTTCGGCTCTTGGTACGCCGCACTGGTGGACCTGTCGTTGCGGCTGGCGGCGCAGGGGTGGCGGAACGTGCTGTGCGAGACCGCGTTCGTGGCCCGCGCGGACGAAGGCGCGCCGGCCGACGGCGACCTGGACGTGCTCGCGGCGCGCTGGCCCGCCTGGCATCCGCGGCTCGCCAAGTTCCTGATGGACGATCCGTTGCGCGCCGCGCGCGACGACCTGTCGAGGCGGCTGGCGACATTGCCGGGCGACGCGGGGCAGGCGGACCTGTTCGAGGGCGACGACGTCGCACCCTCCACTGCGCCCGCGCGGGGGGCGGCATGAACGACGCGGGCATCGTTGCCGTGGTCGTGACCCATCGCAGCGAAGAGACCATCGACGCCTGCCTGGCGCGCCTGCGCGCCGCGGACGACCT
>CAMLHR010000209.1 GCA_946479915.1 uncultured Lysobacter sp. | reverse complement strand
AACGCCCTGGCGATCGCGCGCATCGCCGAATCCGCGGGCATCGCGGCGCTGGCGGTGCACGGCCGCACGCGCGACCAGCAGTACGGCGGGCAAGCGGAGTACGACACGATCGCCGAGGTGAAGGCCGCGCTGTCCATCCCGGTCATCGCCAACGGCGACGTCGACTCGCCGCGCAAGGCGGCGGAGGTCCTGCGCCACACCGGCGCCGACGCGGTGATGGTCGGGCGCGCCGCGCAGGGCCGGCCGTGGCTGCTCGGCCAGGTGGCGCACTACCTCGCCACGGGCACCGCCCTGCCGGAGCCGTCGCTGTCCGAGGTGCGCGACATCCTGCTCGGGCACCTGCACGCGCTGCACGCGTTCTATGGCGAACCGGCCGGCGTGCGCATCGCCCGCAAGCACCTGGGCTGGTATGCGAAGGACCGCCCGGAGAACCATGCCTTCCGCGCCGTCGTGAACCGCGCGGACACCGTGGCCGACCAGTTGCGGCTCACCCGCGACTATTTCGACGCGCTCGTCGCCAGCGTCGCGCCGGACCTGCCCGCCGCCGCCTG
Source organism: uncultured Lysobacter sp. (assembly GCA_946479915.1). The sequence goes on along the minus strand of CAMLHR010000209.1, from coordinate 3,006 downwards.
AGGACGCCGCCATGGCAGACCCGACCTGCTCCGCGACCGAGTTCCCGTACCTGCACGGGTTCTCGGAGGCCGAACAGAACCGGCTGCTGCGCCAGGCGCGGATGGCCGAGCCCGTCGTCTTCCGCGACATCGACTACACGGGGACGAAGCGGCTGCTCGAGGTCGGCAGCGGCGTCGGCGCGCAGACCGAGATCCTGCTGCGCCGCTTCCCGGACCTGCACGTCACCTGCGTGGACCTCAACCAGGCGCAACTCGACGCGGCACGGGCGAACCTCGGCCGCAGGCCGTGGCTCGAGGGGCGCCATGCGCTGCGACGGGCCGATGCCACCGACCTGCCGTTCGAGCCGGGCAGCTTCGACGCCGCGTTCCTGTGCTGGGTGCTCGAACACGTGCCCTCGCCGGGCCGCGTGCTCGCCGAAGTGCGCCGCGTGCTCGCCCCGGATGCGACGGTGTACGTGACCGAGGTGATGAACGCGGCGTTCCTGCTCGACCCGTACTCGCCCAACGTCTGGCGCTACTGGATGGCATTCAACGACTTCCAGCTCGACGCCGGCGGCGACCCGTTCGTCGGCGCCAAGCTCGGCAACCTGCTGCTGGCCGGCGGCTTCCGCGACATCGCGACGACGGTGAAGACCTTCCATTACGACAACCGCGAGCCGGCGCGGCGCAGGCAGATGATCGCCTTCTGGGAGGAACTGCTGCTGTCGGCGGCCGGCCAGCTGCTCGACGCCGGCAAGGTCACGCCGGACGTGGTCGAGGGCGTCCGGCGCGAGATGGCGCAGGTCCAGGACGACCCCGACGCGGTGTTCTTCTTCTCCTTCGTCCAGGCCCGCGCGACGGTGGGCTGACCGGGCGCGCGGTACCGTTCCCCCCGCCGGCCGGATGCCTGTATCATGGCCGGCCATCCTTCCATCCGAATAGAGGGATATATCCCTCGCGCAGGAGTCCCGGGCCCCATGACCACCACCCTGTTCACCTCCGAATCCGTCTCCGAAGGCCATCCGGACAAGGTCGCCGACCAGATCTCCGATGCCGTCCTCGACGCCATCCTGGCCCAGGACCGTCGCGCGCGCGTGGCGTGCGAGACGATGGTGAAGACCGGCGTCGCCATTGTCGCCGGCGAGATCACCACCAGCGCCTGGATCGACCTGGAGGCGCTGACCCGCAAGGTGATCCTGGACATCGGCTACGACTCGAGCGCCGTCGGCTTCGACGGCGAGACCTGCGGCGTGCTCAACCTGATCGGCAAGCAGTCGCCGGACATCAACCAGGGCGTCGACCGCAAGAAGCCCGAGCAGCAGGGCGCCGGCGACCAGGGCCTGATGTTCGGCTACGCCACCAACGAGACCGAGAGCTTCATGCCGGCGGCGATCCACCTGTCGCACCGCCTGGTCGAGCGACAGGCGAAGGTCCGCAAGCAGCGCAACTCGCCCCTGCCGTGGCTGCGCCCCGACGCCAAGTCGCAGGTCACGCTGCGTTACGTCGACGGCAAGGCCTCCGCGATCGATGCGGTGGTGCTGTCCACGCAGCACGACCCGGGCATCCGGCAGAAGGACCTGGTCGAGGCGGTGCGCGAGGAGATCATCAAGCCCGTGCTGCCCGCGAAGTGGCTGCACAAGGGCACCAAGTTCCACATCAACCCGACCGGCAAGTTCGAAATCGGCGGTCCCGTCGGCGACTGCGGCCTGACCGGCCGCAAGATCATCGTGGACACCTACGGTGGCTGGGCGCGTCACGGCGGCGGCGCCTTCTCGGGCAAGGACCCGTCGAAGGTGGACCGCTCGGCCGCGTACGCGGCGCGCTACGTCGCCAAGAACGTGGTCGCCGCCGGCCTGGCCGACCGTTGCGAGGTGCAGGTCAGCTACGCGATCGGCGTGGCCGAACCGACTTCGATCTCGGTGACCACGTTCGGCACCGGCAAGGTGGACGACGGCGTGATCGAGAAGCTGATCCGCCGCCACTTCGACCTGCGCCCGTACGGCATCCTGCAGATGCTCGACCTGGTGCACCCGATGTACCAGCGCACCGCGGCCTACGGCCACTTCGGCCGCAAGCCGGTGGACTTCGAGTACCTGGACGGCGCGGGCAAGGCGCAGCGCGCGACGGCCTTCTCCTGGGAGAAGACCGACAAGGCCGAGGAGCTGCGCGCCGCGGCGAAGCGGAAGTAGGGCAACGCGCGCGGCGACCGTCGCCGCGCGCCCGACGGGAACCGAAGTACATGGACAAGCGCATCTCGCTGGCGTTGGCCGCCGGCCTCTTCCTGGCAGGCATCGGCGTCGGGTACGCCGGCCGCGGCATCGACCCGGCGCTGTACCGCGACAAGCCGGAGCCGGACGCCGCACAGGCCCTGCTCGAGCTGGCGATGGAACAGGCGGACGGCGGCAGCTGGGAGGAGATCGCGGTGGGCCGCGTGCACTACCTCGGCGGCGACCGCGCCCGCGGCCAGGCGATCTTCGACCGCTGGCTCAACGGCAGGCACGAGGACAGCGACGTCTACCGCATCGCACGCGTCTACCGCGAGGCCGGCGAATGGGACAAGGCCAGGGCGCTGTTCGACCGCTACGTCGCGGACAACCCGCGCGACGAGAGCGGACTGGCCGAAGTCGGCGCGTACTACCTGATCGCCGGCGACCGCGCGACGGCCGAGCGCCTGTTCGAACAATCCTTCAGGGACCCTCATTTCTGGTCGACCGTCGCGGTAGCGGGCAGCTACCTCGACGTTCCGCCGCAGCAGTGAACGGAGCAGCACGATGAACGCACGCATGAAATCCTTCTCCCAGGACGGCGACTACAAGGTCGCCGACATCTCCCTGGCCGACTGGGGCCGCAAGGAGATCGACATCGCCGAGCACGAGATGCCCGGCCTGATGTCCATCCGCCGCAAGCACGCCGCCGATGCCCCCCTGAAGGGCGTGCGCGTCACGGGCTCGCTGCACATGACCATCCAGACGGCGGTGCTGATCGAGACGCTCAAGGACATCGGCGCCGACGTGCGCTGGGCCTCGT
>CAMLHR010000208.1 GCA_946479915.1 uncultured Lysobacter sp. | reverse complement strand
CAGCGCCTTCCCGACCGCCGCCGACCTGGACGCCGCGTTCCCCGACCGGCCGGTGTGGCTCGAGCGCATCGACGGGCACGCGGGATGGGCGAACACGGCCGCGCTGCGCGCCGTGGGACGTTCGCTCGACGCCGACGGACGCGATTGGCAGCCCGACGGCGGCCGCATCGTCCGCGACGCGGACGGCCGGGCCACCGGCGTCCTGGTGGATGGGGCGATGGCGCTGGTCGATGCGGTGGTGCCGCCGCTGGACGATGCCGCCGTCGAGCGCACGCTCGAACTGGGAATGCAGGAAGCCGTGCGGCACGGGCTGACCGGCGTGCACGACGCGGGCGTCTCGTTGCGCCAGATGGAGGCCTACCGGCGGCTTGCCGACCGCGGCGCGATGCCGCTGCGCATCCATGCGATGGCCGATGGCGACGGCGAGGCGCTCGCCTGGCTGTGCCGCGAGGGTGCGTACCGCCATCCGGGCGGGCGGCTGCAGATGCGCGCGGTGAAGTTCTACGTGGACGGCGCCCTCGGCAGTCGCGGCGCGGCGCTGCTGGAGGACTACAGCGACGATCCCGGCAACCGCGGCCTGGTGCTGATGGCGCCCGACGCGCTCGGGGCCGCGGTCGCGAAGGCGCGCGACTGCGGCCTCCAGGTGGCCACGCATGCGATCGGCGACCGCGGCAACCGGATCGTGCTCGACGCGTACGCGTCGGCGCTCGCGGGCCATCCCGGCCTGCGCTGGCGCATCGAGCATGCGCAGGTGCTCGCGCCCGCGGACCTGCCGCGGCTGGCCGCGCTCGGCGTCATCGCCTCGATGCAGCCGACCCATGCGACCAGCGACATGCCCTGGGCGGCGGAACGCCTCGGGCCGGAACGGATCCACGGTGCGTACGCCTGGCGCAGCCTGCGCGACAGCGGCGCGCGGCTCGCCCTCGGGTCGGACTTCCCCGTCGAGTCGGTGGACCCCCGGCTGGGACTGCTGGCCGCCGCCACCCGGGCGGACCGCGGCGGCCAGCCCGTCGGCGGCTGGCTGCCCGGCGAGCTGCTGACCCCGTTCGAGGCGCTGCGCGGCTTCACCAGCGACGCCGCCTGGGCGGGCTTCGCGGAAGGCGAGGTCGGTCGCCTGGCCGCCGGCCTGCGCGCGGATTTCGTGGTGCTGGCCGAGGACCCTCTCGGCATCCCGGCCGCCGGGCTGGACGACCTCACCCTGCTGTCGACCTGGGTGGACGGGCGTCCCGTCCACCAGCGCATGCCCTAAAAGCGAATCCGGCACCAGGGCCGCGCCGACGAACGGTGCTTGCCAGTTAATTAAGCGACGAATTAAATAAAGGCATGGACCCGAAGCCAGCCGACGTCCCGAAGCCGCGAAAGACGCTGTCCACCCGCCGCGGGCGCCCGCCGGGACGCCCCGTCCCGGGCGTCGACCTGCGCGCGCGCCTGCTCGACGCCGCCGTGCTGTGCTATTCGCGCCAGGGCATCGCCGCCACGCCGTTGCGGGCCATCGCCAGCGAGGCCGGGGTCAATGCCGCGCTGCTCCACTACTACTTCGGCGACAGGGCGCGGCTGCAGCAGGCGGTGATCGCGGAGCGGATCCTCCCCGCGTTCCTCGAGCTCCGCGAACCGCTGCGACAGGCCGGCGACGACATCCGGGCGCTGGTGGAAGCATTCGTGATGGGCATCGGCCGGCTCACCGCCGCGCATCCCTGGCTGCCGCCGCTCTGGGTCCGCGAGGTGCTGTGCGAAGGCGGCGCATTGCGGGACCTGCTGTTCGACGAGATCACGCCGCAGCTTCCGCGCATGCTGGTCGCGCGGTTCGAGCAGGCCCAGGCCGCGGGGCGGCTGCGGCGCGACATCGATCCCCGGCTGCTGATGGTCTCGCTGGTCGGGCTTACCCTGTTCCCGGTGGCCGGCGCGCCGATCTGGCGCCGGATGCTCGACGCCGGCGACACCGGTTACGACGACCTCGCGCGCCACGTCCTGGCGCTGCTGGACGGAGGATTGGGCGCATGAAGCGGATGGCCTGGCCGACCCTGGTCCTCGCGACGGCACTGGCGGGTGGATGCGCCGACGCGCCGCCCCAGGCCCTCGGCACGCTCGAGTACGACCGCGTCGCGATCCCGGCGCCCGTCTCGGAACGGATCGCCACGATCGCGGTGCGCGAAGGGCAGGACGTCGCGGCCGGCGACCTGTTGCTCACGTTCGAGGACACCCGCGTCGGCGCCGAGGTGCGCGCGGCGGAAGCCGCGGCCGCCCAGCAGGTCGGCGCGCTGCGCGAGCTCGAGGCCGGCGCACGGGAAGAAGCCGTCGCGGCCGCGCGCGCACGGCTGGATGCGGCGCAGGCGCAGGCGCGCGAGGCGAATGCGTACCTGGCGCGGATCGCCCCGCTCGGACGGCGCCAGCTCGTCGCGGCCGACGACGTGGACCGGGCGCGCGCCGCCGCCGGCGAGGCGAACGCCTCGGTGCGCGCCGCGCGCGCGTCGCTGGAGGAACTGGTGCACGGCACGCGGCCGGAGCGGATCGCGCAGGGCGAAGCCGCGCTGCGCGCTGCGCGCGCGCAGGCCGAGGCGTCGCGCACGGTCCTCGACGACCTGTCGGTGCAGGCGCCGAGGGCCGGCCGGATCGACAGCCTGCCCTTCGAAGCCGGGGCCAGGCCCGCGGTGGGCGCGCCGGTGGCGACGTTGCTGGTCGGCGACGCCCCCCATGCCCGCGTGTACGTCCCGCAGCCGATCCGAGCGGGCGTCGCCGTCGGCGATCGCGCGCGGGTCGTGCTGGAAACCGGGGACGGTGCCGCGACCTTCGAAGGCCGCGTCCGCATGATCCGCGACGAACCGAGCTTCACCCCGTACTACGCACTCGTCGGCGAGGACGCCGCGCGCCTGGTCTACCTGGCCGAGGTCGAGCTGGTGGGCGAGGCGGCACGCGGGCTGCCGGCGGGCCTGCCGGTCCGGGTGGAGTTCGACGGCACGCCGGAATGACGACGCCGGCCATCCGCGCGCGCGGCCTGACCCGCCGCTTCGGCGACCTCGTGGCGGTCGACCACGTGGACCTCACGGTGCCGCAGGCCTGCGTCTACGGCTTCCTCGGTCCCAACGGGTCCGGCAAGACGACGACCATCCGCATGCTGTGCGGCCTGCTGCAACCGACCGCCGGCGACATCGAGGTGCTCGGGCTGCGCGTGCCCGAGCAGTCCGAGGCGCTGCGCCGCCGGATCGGCTACATGACCCAGAAGTTCTCGCTGTTCGCCGACCTGACGGTCCGCGAGAACCTGGAGTTCCTCGGCGCCGTGCAGGGACTTTCGCGCGACGCGACGGCGCGGCGCGTGGCAAGCCTGCTCGAGCGCTTCGACTTCGGCGACCGCCAGAAGCAACTCGCCGGCACGCTCAGCGGCGGCCAGAAGCAGCGGCTGGCGCTTGCCGGCGCGATCATCCACGAACCGGAACTGCTCTTCCTGGACGAGCCGACCAGCGCGGTGGATCCCGAATCGCGCCGCGACTTCTGGGAGACGCTGTTCGAACTGGCCGACGCGGGCACCACGCTGCTGGTCACGACGCACTACATGGACGAGGCCGAGCGCTGCC
>CAMLHR010000207.1 GCA_946479915.1 uncultured Lysobacter sp. | reverse complement strand
CGACGCCGAGCCCGCCACCCACGTCGATGCTGTCGATGGCATGCCCGGCGAGGATCAGCTCGCGCCAGAACATCGCCAGCCGCTGCATCGCGAGCCGCAGCGGCTGCAGCGACAGCAGCTGCGACCCGATGTGCATGTGCAGCCCGTCCAGCCGCACGCCGGGCAGCGCGCTGGCGCCGGCGAACCAGCGCCGCGCCTCGTCCAGGCCGACGCCGAACTTGTTCTCGGCCTTGCCGGTGGAGATCTTCGCGTGCGTGCCGGCATCCACGTCGGGATTCACCCGCACCGCCGCGCGCGCGACCCGGCCGCGGGCGCGGGCCCTGGCATCGAGCAGCAGCAGTTCGTCATGCGACTCGACGTTGAAGCGCGCGGTGCCCGCCTCCAGCGCCTCGTCGATCTCGTCGGCCGTCTTGCCCACGCCGGAGAACACGATGCGTTCGGCCGGGATGCCGGCGCGCAGTGCGCGTCGCAGTTCGCCGGCCGACACGATGTCCGCGCCCAGGCCCGCCTCCGCCATCAGGCGCAGCACCGCGCCATTCGGGTTGGCCTTGACGGCGTAGCACGGCAGCGCGTCCAGCCCCGCCAGCGCCGCCTGCAGTTCGCCGATCCGCCGCCGGATCGCACCGGCGGAATACGCATGGAAGGGGGTCGGGACACGGGTTGCCAGCGCATGGAGGTCCACGCCGTCGAACGTCCCGTCCTCCATCCGTTCCTCCAAAAAAAAGAGGCGGCCCGCAGGGGGCCGCCAAGGGGGTGCTGCCGTCAGAAGTTGTAGTTGATGAGCAGCTGCATGTAGCGCGGGGACTGCCAGCGGCGGGCCTCGCCGAAGTGCGGCATCTGGTTGCCGGGCGTGCTCTCGTAGCGCGAGTGCACGTTGACCGCCGCCTGCCGGTCGAGCAGGTTGTAGACCGAGAAGCGGGCCGACAGGTCGATCGCTTCGCTCGGGTACCGCCACGTCACGCTGGCGCTCAGGTCATGGATCCAGGGCAACCGGCCGAACGCGCCGCGCGGCGTGTACTCCAGCACCCGCTCGTCCCAGTCGCCGTCGCAATTCGCGACGCACAGCCAACCCGACCCGCCGCCGCTGAACTCGCTGGGACCGCCGGCGCTGCGGTTGTCGTTGGGCCAGCGCACGCCGAATGCGGTGATGGGGCCGCCGGAGATGCCGGTGTACGTCGCGCCAACGCTCCACATCTCGTTGAACTTGTAGCTGCCGCGCAGCTTGATCTGGTGGCGGTGGTCGTTGAACAGCACGCCATAGCGCTCGTTCACCGCCGGGTGGTCGTAGAACTGCACCAGGTTGGTGTCGTTGTAACCCGTGTCGGAGTTGACCGGACCCTCGACGTTGCCCTCGCTCTTGGACCAGACGTAGCTGGCGTTGAACGCCCACTTGTCGTCCCAGGCACGGTCGAGCTGGAATTCGAGCGCCTTGTAGGTCCGCTTCGGCCGCTTGTACCCCATGACGAGGCCGCTGCCGAGCGCCTCGTACCCGTCCTTCGAGCTGTCGAACGTCACCCAGTCGTTGGTGTCCGGGCACCACAGCGTGGTGGTCTCGCCCGGGTTCATGATCGGCCAGTCGCCCGAGTACCAGGGACAGCCCTCGACGTGGTTGATGCGCACGTCCTCGATCGCGCGGTTGACCTCGCGGTAGGTCGCATTGACGCCCCACGACCAGGCACTGTTGAGCGCCTGCTGGAACCCGAGGATGTATTCGTCCTGGTAGACCTGCTTGAGGTTCCTGGCGACCGCAGTGCGCATGTCGTCCGGGGGCGGCGCGTTGCCGTCGGTGTTGACCGTGCCGATCTGCGGGCCGATGCCCGGGAGGTAGTAGGTGTTGCCCGACGCGTCGGTCTGCTCGGTCCAGCCGTCCAGCACGTAGTACGTGTGCTCGTCCGTGGTGCCGCCGCCGAAGTAGTCCGTCAGCTTGTTCGTCAGCGGAATGTAGTACCGGCCGGCGTTGCCGAAGAGCTTCATCCTTCCGTCGCCCCGCATGTCCCAGCTGAAGCCGACGCGCGGCGAGATCATGTCGCCGTAGTCCGCCTTGGCGAACGTCGCGCCCGAGGCCAGCGTGTTGTGGAAGGCGTCGGCACGCACGCCGAGCTGGAGCAGGAGGTTGTCGGTGACGCTCCAGTTGTCCTCGACGTAGAACGCCTCCGCCTTGGTCGAGACCGGCGCACCGGTGATGTAGCGCCGGGCGTCGACGATGGCGGTCACGCCCGCCGGCACGGCCGCGCCGTTCGGGAGGATGCCGCCCGGCGTGGCGTCGACGATGGTGTACGCGAGGCCGTCGCCCGGGTTCACGGTCGAACTCGTGGAATCCATCACTTCGCGGTCCATGCCGAAGCGCAGCAGGTGGTCGCCGAGCGTCCACTCGAAGTCCAGGCGGGTCGCCTCGCGCTCGTCGTAGCGGCTGCTCACGCGCGAGTTCGTCGGGTGGCACCCGACGTCGCCCGGCAGCGCCCCGGTGAACTGGCTGGTGAAGACCTGGCTGCATTCGGCGTCGAGCACGCTGCCGCCGAGCGCACTGCGCTCGTTGACGCCGTACATCGCCTTGGCGACGAAGTTGTCGGCCAGGTGGCCCGTATAGGTCACGGACCAGCTGTCGCCACCGGAGCCCGAGTAGCTTTCCGCGCCCGGCGCGCCGAACTCGTCCGTCGCCCAGTCGTAGTTGTCGTAGCTGGTGGTGATCGATTCCTGCTCGTCGGAGAAGGCGAGGAACTCGAGCAGGTGGTCGTCGCTGAGCTGCCAGTCGATCTTGCCGCCCCAGAACTCGTTGTCGCTGCGGGTCTTCCACGCCGCGTCGTCGGTGAGGTTGCCCGGATCGCGGCCCTCGTCCTTGTCCACCGAATCGGAGTCGCGCTGCTCGTACATCGCGAAGAAGAACAGCCGGTCGCGGATGATCGGGCCGGACGCCCACACGTTGTACTTGTAGAACGAGCCCTCGTCCCGGCTGGTGCGGTCGATGTCGGTCAGCGTCCCGTCTTCGTAGAAGTGGTCCTCGCGCTCGGAGCCCCACGACTCGGGTTCCAGCGTGACAGCCGCCCCGCCGTGGAACTCGTTGCCGCCCGAGCGGGTGATGGCGTTGATGACGCCGCCCGTGCTGCGGCCGAACTCGGCGGAATAGCCGCCGGTCTTGACCTGGAATTCCTCGTAGAACGCGAACGGCACCGTCGAGAAGCCCTGCCGCCGGTAGGGGTCCGTGACGTTCAGGCCGTTGATGTAGGCGACGTTCTCCGCGACCGACGAGCCGCCGAAGGACAGGCCGCCGAAGGTCGCGCCGGAGGACACGACGCCTGGCGCCAGCACGGCGACGGACCCGACCGTGGCGTCCACGGGCAGGCGCGCGATTTCCTCGCGGGTGATGTTCGTGGCCGATTCCGTGGACCGGACGTCCACGCGGTTGATGATGCGGCTGCCGACCACCTGGACGGCGCCGAGGTTCGTGACCGCGCCGGCGCTGCCGAGGTTGACCGTCGCCGTGCCGCCGAGCGGGATCGCCACGGTCACCGGCTGGCCCACGCCCTCGCCTTCCCGGAGGTTCCGGAGCGAATAGTCGCCCGGGGGCAACTGGGCC
>CAMLHR010000206.1 GCA_946479915.1 uncultured Lysobacter sp. | reverse complement strand
CGTGTTCGCTCGACAGCAGTGCGGCCAGTTCGTCCATGTGCGCCTCGAGCAATTGCCCGAAGCGCACCAGGACGCGCGCCCGCCGTTGCGGGTTCAGCGCGGCCCATCCCGGCTGCGCTGCCGCGGCGCCGCGCACCGCCTCATCCAGCTCCGCCTGGCCGGCGAACGCGACCTGGGCCTGGACCTGGCCGTCATTGGGGTTGAAGACATCGCCATGGCGTCCGTCGCCACCGGCCATCCGGCGACCATTGATGAAATGTTCGATGCTGCGCATGGGTGTCGTTTCCTGCTTCGCGTGTGTCAGTCCCGGCGCGCGATCCACGCGTGCGCCGGATCGTTGCGGAACGCCCACTGCCGGCGCGGGCCGGCCATGACGTTGAGGTAATAGAGGTCGTAGCCGTGCGGCGCGCCGACCGGGTGGTACCCGCGCGGCACCATCACCACGTCGCCGTCTTCCACCGCGATGGTCTCGTCGAGCGAACGGTCGTCGGTGTACACGCGCTGGAACGCGAAACCCTGCGGGGGCTGCACGCGGTGGTAATAGGTCTCTTCCAGTTGGGTCTCGACACCCGCCTGCGCGGTATCGTGCTTGTGCGGCGGATAGCTGGACCAGTGCCCGCCCGGGGTGATCACTTCCACCACCAGCAGGCTTTGCGCCGGCTCCGTCTCCGGCAGGATGTTGCGCACGTAACGGGTGTTGGTCCCGCTGCCGCGGGTTTCCCGCGACATGCGCGCGGCTTCGATCAAACGTGGCTCGCCGCCTTCCTGCGCCGGTGCACTGCACACCGCAAGCTCCACCGCGTCGCGCGCAATGACGGTCCACGCGACGCCTGCGGGCACGTACACCGCTCCCGGCGCGCGATCCTCGAAGGGCGAGCCCCTGCCACCGACGGCATCGAAGCGACGATCGCCCACCTCGATGTCGGCGCATCCGGCCACCAGGACCAGGCAGGTTTCGCGGTCGCTGCTGGACGCGGCGTGTCGCTGCCCGGCGTCGAGCCGCACCAGGCGGAAGCCTACATGGTGCCAACCCGCGCTGGCCGGGGTCACCTCGAGCACGGTGCCGTCGCTGTCGGGGGCATGCGGGCGGACGCGCAGCGAATCGCTCACTGCAGGCCCGCCCGGGTCGCGGCGGCGCGCAACGTCTCAAGACCGAGCGCGGCATAAGTGCGCGGGTCGGCTTTGGCCGGGTCCTGCTCGGCCTCGACCACGATCCAGCCGTCGTAGCCGATCGCGGCCAACCCCCCCATCAATGCGTCGAAGTCGAGGTTGCCGTCGCCGGGCACGGTGAACATCCCGGCGAGGACGCCGTCGAGGAAACTGTCGTGGTGTTCGGCCGCGTGCGCGAACACCGCGCTGCGCACGTCCTTGCAATGCACGTGCGCAATCCGCCCCGGATGGTCGCTGATCACCTGCAGCGGGTCGATCCCGCCCAGCGCCGCGTGCCCGCTGTCCAGGGTCAGCCCGACCGACGGGCCGGTGTTGTCGATGAAACGCTGCAGCTCGGCCGCATCCTCCACCACCGTGCCGAGGTGGTGGTGGTAGGCGAAACGCAGGCCGCGAGCGGCAACATGGTCGGCGACCCGGGTCAGTCGTTCGCCGAACTGCTGCCATGCATCGGCTTGCAGGTGCGGCGTGCCCGACATCGGGATGGTGCGGTTGCCATGCACCGACCGATGCACCTCGGCGAACACGAACACCTTGCTGCCCAGTGCTTCGAGCAGCGACAGGTGCTCCTGCAGCGCAGCGATCTCCGCGTCCGCGTCATGCGCCAGCAGCGCGCCGCTGTACCAGCCGCCGACCAGGTCGAGCTCGTGCCGGGCCAGCAACGCGCGCAGCGCCGCGGGGTCGCGCGGGAAGCGGCCGCCAAGTTCGATGCCCTGGAAACCGACCTCGTGCGCATCGCGCAGGATGTCGTCCAGCGGCGTATTGCCGCCGAGCTCGGGCATGTCGTCGTTGCTCCAGGCGATCGGGCTGACCCCGAAGCGGATGCTCATCGTGGCTCCTCGCGTTTGCGCAGGCGGGTTTCGTAGGCGCGGCGTGCGCTGGTGACTTCCGGGCGGCCCGACACTTCCGGCACGGCCACGTCCCACCAGGCGCCACCCGCGCCGGTGCTGGCGCGCGGATCGGTGCGGATCACCACCACATGGCTGCGGCTCGAGGCGCGGGCACGTGCGAGCGCGGCGCCGAGCTCGCCCAGGGTGTCGACCTGTTCCGCTTCGGCGCCGAGGCTGCGTGCATGTGCGGCGAAGTCGATCTCGGGCAGCGCCGCGTGGCGGCTATCGGCGAGCAGGTTGTTGAACCCGGCGCCGCCGGTGGCGTGCTGCAGGCGGTCAATGCAGCCGAAACCGCGGTTGTCGAGCAGTACCACGATGATCTTGTGGCCGAGCATCACCGAGATGGCGAGCTCGGAGTTCAGCATCAGGTAGCTGCCGTCGCCGAGCATGGCGAAGACTTCGCGGGTGGGCGCAGCCATCTTCGCGCCCAGTGCGCCGGCGATTTCATAGCCCATGCACGAATAGCCGTACTCGACGTGATAGCCGCCCGGTTGCGAGGTGCGCCAAAGCTTGTGCAGTTCGCCCGGCAATCCGCCCGCGGCCGCGACCACCACCGCGTCCTCCGACATGGCCGCCTGCACCGCGCCGATGACCTGCGCGTCGCTGGGCAGTGTCGTCCCGGGATCGCCTGCGACCGCCGCGTCCACCGCGGCATGCCAGGCCGCGATCGCCGCGCCGTCCTCGCGCTGCGCTTCGGGCGGCACGCGCCAATCGTCCAGGCGCTTGCGCAAGGCTTCCAGCACCAGGCGCGCATCGCCGACCACCGGCTGCGCGCCGTGCTTGTGCGCGTCGCTCGCCTGCACGTTGACCTGGAACAGGCGCGCCTGCGCGAACAGGCTGCGCGACCCGGTGGTGAAATCCTGCAGGCGCGTACCGATACCGATCACCAGGTCCGCCGCCTGCGCCGCCGCATTGGCGGCACTGGAGCCGGTGACGCCGATCGCACCGAGGTTGCACGGATGGTTCCAGTGCAGTGCGCCCTTGCCGGCCTGGGTCTCGGCAACCGGCAGTCCGGTGGACTCGGCCAGCGCCGCCAGTGCCACTTCGGCCTGCGCATAGGCCACGCCACCACCGGCCACCAGCAATGGCCTGCGCGCGTGGCGGATGGCTGCGACCAGCGCTTCCAGTTCGGTGGCATCGGCAGGCGTGCGCCGCAACGGCCACGCACTCGGTTCGAAGAACGCGAGCGGGTAGTCGAAGGCTTCGGCCTGCACGTCCTGGCAGAACGCCAGCGTTGCCGGGCCGCAGGCAGCCGGGTCGCGCAGCACCGCCATCGCCCGCGGCAAGGCATCGAGCAATTGTTCCGGGCGCTGGATGCGATCGAAATAGCGCGACACCGGACGGAAGCAGTCGTTCGCCGACACCGTGGCGTCGGCAAACGCTTCGATCTGTTGCAGCACCGGATCCGGTCGCCGACTCGCGTAGACGTCGCCGGGCAGGAACAGCACCGGCAGGCGGTTGACGTGGGCGAGCGCGGCGGCGGTGACCATGTTGGTGGCGCCCGGGCCGATCGAGCTGGTGCATACCATC
>CAMLHR010000205.1 GCA_946479915.1 uncultured Lysobacter sp. | reverse complement strand
AGCTGCGGCACCGAGGCGCTGATGTTCGGCAGCTTGATGATGTTGGCGTCCGGCGTCTTCGCCAGTTCGCCGAGTTCGGCCAGGTCGTCCGCCACCCGGCGGTCCGCCGGGAGGCGGTCGGGGAACTGCGCGAGGATCCGCGCGGCGAGCGAGATGTCCCGCGTCCCCACCGCGATGCCGGCGGCGCCGGCGAAGGCCTGCACGATCGGCAGCAGCGAACGGGTCGCCAGCCAGGGCGCCTCGTCGGTGAGGGTGTAGAGGATCGTGGGCTTGGTCATGGAAGGCGGTCTCGCTGCGCGTGGACCGCCTATTGTCCATCAAGTCCGGCGATCGACGGTCAGCGCACCTCGTACTTGCGGGTGGCCACCACCTGGCCGTCCACGCTGAACTCCACCTGGTATTCGCCGGTGGGCCAGCCGGCCGGGTTGGCCACCATGAAGTCCGTGACCTGCTCGCCCGCCGGGACCGTCTTGTCCTCGGTGTGCACGACCTGGCCGTCCTCGAACGTCCAGCGCGTGGCGATGGTGCCGCCGGTGCCGTCGGTGACGACCGAGGCGTGGATGGTGTCGTCGCCGGCGAACGTGCCCATCGGGGCGGTCACGCGGTTGTCGGCACCGACCTCGTTGCCCAGCTCGATGCTGGTGACCGTGACCGCGGCGCCCGCCGGCTGGTCGATGGCGTTCGGGTCCGTGGTGTCGCCGGCGTCCGGCATGTCGGTGGGCGCGGGCTCCGTCGCGGCGGGCGGCGGGTTGGCGGCGTCGTCCACGGCCGCGTCGTCGCGGCGGTCGCAGGCGGACAGGACGAGCAGCGCGGCGAGCGCGATGCCGGGGGCGTACAGGGTGGCGGGACGGATCATGGGAGTCTCCTGGGGGGAATCACGCTTCGTCGACCGGCGGGAGCACGAGCTCCTGGCCCGGGTGGATCATGTCGGGGTTGTTGATCGTGGCGCGGTTGGCGTCGTAGATGCGGCGCCAGTCGGACGCGCGGCCGTAGTGGCGCTGCGCGATGTGCGACAGCGTGTCGCCGGACTTGACGACGTAATGCTGCGCGCCCGTCGACGACGGCGTGACCGCGGCGGATTCGGTGCCGCTCGCGTTGCCGGTCGCCGGCACGGTGTCCGCGCTGCCCTCGACGCCGGAGAAGTCCGGGCGGGCGCGCTCGCCGCGCACGACGCCGGTGGAGGGTTTCAGCGACAGGGCATCGGGATCGGTGGTCCGGGGCATGGGCGCACCTCGTGGTTGGGGGCGCCAGCGTCACACCGTGGGCGTCAACGCGGCATCGTCGCGGCGTCAACGGCGCGTGGACGGGCGGTCATTGGCGGGGATGGCGCGTCGGCGCCGGCGGCGACGCGCCGGGCGTCCCGCGCCAGGGATTAATGTCCAGCCCCCCGCGGCGCGTGTAGCGCGCCTCAACCGATAGCCGCTCGGGGCGGCAGCGCGCCTGGAGGTCCACGAAGATGCGCTCGACGCATTGCTCGTGGAACTCGCAGTGGTCGCGGAACGACACGACGTAGCGCAGCAGCGAGGCGCGATCGATGCGCGGGCCGCGATAGGCGATGCGCAGGTCCGCCCAGTCCGGCTGGCCGGTGACCGGGCAGTTGGACTTCAGCAGCTCGCTGGTGAGCACCTCCGCGACGACCTCATCGCCCGCGAGCGCCAGCAGGTCGGCTCGCGGCGGGCCGTAGTGGGTGATCTCCACCGGCAGCGCGTCGATGGATTCGTCCGCGAACGGCGCCTCGACGGGCGGCAGGTCCAGCGTCACGTCCACCGGGGCGCCCGCCACCCCGGACAGGTCGCGCGCGATCGTGTCGCGCACCGCCTCGCGCGAGGCCATCGTCGTTGCGTTGAAGGCGTTGAGGTACAGCTTCAGCGACTTCGACTCGACCAGCCGCGGCGACGCGGCGGGCACGACGAACGTCGCGACGCCGACCTGCGGCACGCCGCGCGCGTCCAGCCAGGACAGCTCGTACGCGTGCCAGCGGTCGTGGCCGACGAAGGGCAGGGGCCCGCCGGACAGGCCGATCTCGCCGCGGCCCTCGCTGCGCGGGATCGGGAACAGCAGGCCCGGGTCGTACGCGCGCGGGTATTCGACCTGGCGACCGAGCGGCAGGTCGGTCACGGCTGGCCCGCACCGCGCGCGTCGGGGGCGTGGAGGTAGTCGAGCGTGAGCTGCAGCATCGCGCGCAGGCCGAGGTCGAGCGCGGACTCGTCGAGCACGAACAGCGGCGAATGGTTGCCCGGCGCCGTCGCGGGGTCGATGCCGGGCGCGGTGGCGCCGACGAAGAAGAACATCGACGGCACCTCGCGGGCGTAGTACGCGAAATCCTCGGCGCCCATCTGCAGCGGCGGCTCGACGACGTGGTCGTCGCCCGCGACGGCCCGCAGGCTCGGCAGCATGCGCGCGGTGAGGGCCGGGTCGTTCACGGTCACCGGGTTGCCCTGGCGGTCCGGCACCTGCGCGTCCACGGTCGCGCCGTGCGCCGCCGCGACGTGCTCGGCGACGTTGCGCAGGTCTGCGTGGATGCGCTCACGCATGCCTTCGTCGAAGGTGCGGATGGTGCCGACCAGTTCGACGCTGTCGGGGATGATGTTGTAGCGGATGCCGCCCTTCACCGCGCCGAAGCTGCCCACGGCGGGCAGCTTCGCGATGTCGGTGCGGCGGCTGACGACGGTCTGCGCGGTGCCGACGATGTCGGCCGCGGCGACGATCGGGTCCACGCCGCCCCACGGCCGGGAGCCGTGCGTCTGGACGCCGTTGACGGTGATCGTGAACTTGTCGGACGCGGCCATCAGCGGGCCGCCGCGCACGGCGATGGTGCCGGCCGGCAGGGTCGAAAACACGTGCAACCCGAACATCGCGTCGGGTTCGAAGTCGGCGAACAGGCCTTCCTCGATCATCAGCGAGGCGCCGCCCTCCTCGCCGTCCGGCGCGCCTTCCTCGGAGGGCTGGAACACGAGCATGACGTCGCCCGGCAGCCGGTCGCGCATGGCGACCAGCGCCTCGGCGACGCCCATCAGGATGCTGGTGTGCGCGTCGTGCCCGCAGGCGTGCATGACGCCGACCTGTTCGCCGCGGAACGTGGCCGTCGCTTGGGAGGCGAAGGGCAAGCCGGTGCGCTCGGTGACCGGCAGGGCGTCCATGTCCGCGCGCAGCGCGATCCTCGGGCCGGGCAGCGCGCCGTCGATGATCGCGGTCACGCCGTGGTGCGCGATGCCGACCCGCGGCTCGAGCCCCAGCGCGCGCAGGTGGTCGGCCACCAGCGCCGCGGTCCGTTCCTCGCGGTTGGACAGTTCCGGATGCGCATGCAGGTCCCGCCGCCACGCCACCACGTCGTCCCGCAGTTCCGCCGCGGCCTGCGCGACCTCCGCCCGCTGCCCGTCCTGCGCCTGGACCGGCGCCACCACCACCGCTGCCACCATCGCAGCCAGGATCCTCGTCCTCATCGCGCGCTCCCCCTCCGGATGTCCCCGGAATCCTACTGTGGCAGCCGCTCCAGCGGCGAAGCTCCCCCTGTAGGAGCCGCTTCAGCGGCGATGCTCTTTTCCTGCGAGCGCCAGCGATGAGTCGGAGCGCGGTCGTGGTGCCCTGC
>CAMLHR010000204.1 GCA_946479915.1 uncultured Lysobacter sp. | reverse complement strand
GCGACGAGCGCGATGCCGACGCGTGAGGCCGACGCCAATGCCGAGCGGGTTGCCCGGGTCGCGCCCGCCGACACCCTGACGCCCGCGGACCGGTACCAGGAGCTGTTCGTCGAGGTGCAGCGCAATCGCGTGTTCGCCGACAGCAAGACGTTCGTGGACTGCGCGCCGCGCATGGCGCCCGAGGACATCCTGGAGGAATACCGCGCCACGCACGGGCGCGAGGACTTCGACCTGGCGCGCTTCGTGCACGCACACTTCGCCGAGGAGCATCCGCCGGAGAGCCTCTACGTCTCCGACCCGGAGCGTTCGCTGCGCGACCACATCGACGGCCTGTGGGACGTGCTGACGCGGGAGCCGCGCGAACATCCGACGGGATCGTCGCTGCTGCCCCTGCCGCACCACTACGTCGTGCCGGGCGGGCGCTTCGGCGAGATGTACTACTGGGATTCGTACTTCACGATGCAGGGGCTGGCCGAGAGCGGTCGCCACGACCTGCTGCGCTGCATGGCGGACGACTTCGCCTACCTGATCGACACCTACGGCCACGTGCCCAACGGCAACCGGACCTACTACCTGAGCCGTTCCCAGCCGCCGGTCTTCGCGCTGATGACCGAGCTGTTCGAGGAGAAGGGCGTCTGCCACGCCACCCCGTACCTGCCGCGCCTGCGCCGCGAGCACGCGTTCTGGATGGAGGGCTGCGACGAACTGCGGCCGGGCGAGGCCCATCGCCACTGCGTGCGGCTGCCCGACGGGGCGTTGCTCAACCGGTACTGGGACGACCGCGACACGCCGCGCGAGGAGGCGTGGCTGGAGGACGTAACCACGGCGCGCGCGAGCGACCGGCCGGTGCACGAGGTGTACCGGGAACTGCGCGCTGGCGCGGCCTCCGGCTGGGACTTCAGTTCACGCTGGTGCGGCGGCGACGGGGCGCTCCCCAGCATCCGCACGACCTCGATCCTGCCGGTGGACCTCAACGCGTTCCTGCACAAGCTGGAGGCACAGGTCGCGCAGCTGGCCGCGGCGGTGGGCGAGCACGACTGTGCCGAGCACTACATCCGCCTCGCGCGCGAGCGCGCCGCAGCGATCGACAAGTGGCTGTGGCATGCCGATGCCGGGGCGTGGCTCGATTACGACTGGCAACGGGAGCGGCGGCAGGACCTGTGCGCTGCGACCGTCGCACCGCTGTACGTCGGGCTCGGCGATCGCGAGCAGGCGGCCCGCGTCGCGGAGACGGTGAAAACATGCCTGCTTGCGCCGGGCGGCCTGGCCACGACGCGGCACGTCACGGGCGAACAGTGGGACGCGCCCAACGGCTGGGCACCGCTGCAGTGGATGGCGATCCGCGGCCTGCGCATGCATGGCCACGACGCCCTGGCGGACGACATCGCGCACCGCTGGCTCATGACGGTGGGCAGCCTGTACGAACGCGAGGGCAAGCTGGTCGAGAAGTACGCGCTGCGCCCGCTGCCCGACGGCGCGCATGGCGGTGGCGGCGGCGAGTACCCGCTGCAGGACGGGTTCGGCTGGACCAATGGCGTGACCCGCCGGCTGCTGCACGAGGCGCCGCGCGATCCCGCGGGGCAGGCGCGGGCGCACCACCGCGCCTGACGTCGGCTACGGCGGGTTGTGGTGCCGGACCTCGCGGATGCGGTCGATCCACAGGTCGCGCCATCCGGCGGTCTCCGGATGCTCCATCGCTTCCTGGTCCAGGCGCAGCATCGCGTTCATGCCCTCGCGGCCGTCATGGTCGAAGAACAGCTGCACCTGCGGCTTGTCCGCCACGATGCCCTGCACGACCTCGCCATCGTCGAGCAGCAGCGACACCCGGTCGCCGTTGCCGAGCTGGCACACGGTCCCTTCCAGCCGCGCGATGTCGGCCTGCGCGGTGTACACGTGGTCGGCGATGCGGCCCATGGCGTGCTCCGTGTGCGGCGTGCCCGGAGGTTGCCTCCCGCCGCGTGGCTGCGGCGTGAGCCGGCGCGGTCAGTCCAGCAGCGGCGCCAGCCCTGCCCACACGTGGTCGCGCAGGTCGTCCTGCGCGTCGGCGACGGGGTGCAGGTTGTCGCCCTGGAAGTTGGCGCGGTCGCGGGCGATCGGCTCGAGCAGGAACGGCACGAGCGCGGTGTCGTAGCGTTCGGCCAGGATTCGGTAGCTCGCGGCGAAGTCCGCGGTGTAGCGCGGCCCGAGGTTCGGCGGCATCTGCATCCCGACCAGCAGCACCTCGGCACCGGCGCCGTGTGCCGCGCCGATCATCCAGGCGAGGTTGAGGCGCATCGCCTCGACCGGCAGGCCGCGCAGGCCGTCGTTGGCGCCGAGCGCGATGACAACGACGTCGGGCCGGTGGCGGGCGAGCGCATCGACAATCCGCGCCTTGCCGCCCGCGGTGGTCTCGCCGCTGATGCTCGCGTTGACCACCCGCCAGCCGGGCGCGCGTTCCGCGATGCGGTCGGCGGTCAGCGCCACCCAGCCGTCCTCCGCCGCCAGGCCGTAGGCGGCCGACAGCGAATCGCCGATCACGAGCACCGTGCGCTGGCCGCCGCCCTGCGCGAGCGCGGGCGCCATCCAGGCCGCCAGCAACAGCGCCAGCCACCCGGCCAGGGCCGTGCGACCCGTGAACTTCGGCCCATGCCAGCGTTTCGGGGAATATGGGAACGTCATCCCGGAGAGTTTGCCAAACCAAGGACCCCCGTGACCGCCAGCCCCCCCACGACCCCAATCCTCCAGGTGCAGGACCTCGGCAAGCGCGTCGCGCTGCCGTCCGGCGAGCTGGTCATCCTCGACGGCATCGCGTTCGACATCGCGCGCGGCGACAGCGTGGCGATCGTCGGCGCCTCCGGCTCGGGCAAGAGCACGCTGCTGTCGCTGATGGCGGGCCTGGACGCGCCCAGCCGCGGTCGCGTCACGCTGGCCGGCGAGCCGATCTCCACCTTCGACGAGGACGGCCGGGCCCGCGTCCGCGGCGAGCACGTGGGTTTCGTGTTCCAGAGCTTCCAGTTGCTGCCTTCGTTGACGGCGCTGGAGAACGTGATGCTGCCGCTCGAACTGCGCGGCGACCGCGACGCCGCGAAGCCGGCGCGCGACATCCTGGGCCAGGTGGGCCTGGGCGAGCGCCTGGACCACTATCCGCGTCAGCTGTCCGGCGGCGAGCAGCAGCGGGTGGCGCTGGCGCGTGCGTTCGTGACGAAGCCCTCGCTGCTGCTGGCCGACGAACCCACCGGCAACCTCGACAGCAGGACCGGACAGGGGATCATCGAGCTGCTGTTCGACATGAATGCCCGGGCGGGCACGACGCTCGTGCTGGTCACGCACGACGAACACCTGGCCACGCGCTGTCGCCGGCAACTGCGGCTGGACGGCGGGCGCCTGGCCGGCGACGACGCATGAGCGGCGTCCTGTCACTCGCGTGGCGCCAGTTGCGCCGCGACCTGCGCGCCGGCGACGTGCGCATCCTGGTGGCGGCCCTCGTCCTCGCCGTGCTCGCAGTGACGGCGGTCGGCTTCGTCACCGATCGCGCGAACCGCGCGCTGGCGCTGGAGGCCAACCGCCTGCTCGGAGGCGACGCGGTGGTGCGCAGCGACAGCCCGATCGAGGGCGCGATCGCCGACGCCGTGGACCGCCATGG
>CAMLHR010000203.1 GCA_946479915.1 uncultured Lysobacter sp. | reverse complement strand
GCCATGGATGGCGCGACTTAGGCTCCATGGATGGATTCACGCCGTGTCCCGCCAGGGCACCACGGCCGCGCTCCCCGCGCAGAAACCAAGCCGCTGCTCTTGGCGAAAGACCCTTCAGCGTTCGAGGATCGCGACGACGCCCATGCCGCCGGCGGTGCAGATGGAGACGAGGCAGCGCCCGCCGCCGATCTCCTTGAGGTGCTTCGCCGCGGTGGCGACGATGCGGGCACCGGTCGCCGCGAACGGATGGCCCGTGGCCAGCGACGAACCGTTCGGGTTGATCTTCGCCGGATCGATTCGGCCCAGCGGCGCGTCCAGGCCGAGGCGGTTGCGACAGTACTCCTCGCTTTCCCACGCCCGCAGCGTGCACAGCACCTGCGCGGCGAAGGCCTCGTGGATCTCGTAGAAATCGAATTCCTGCAGCGACAGCCCGTTGCGCGCCAGCATTTCCGGCACGGCGACCGTCGGCGCCATCAGCAGGCCCTCGCCGTGCACGAAGTCCACCGCGGCCACGTGCGCGTCGCGCAGGTGGCACAGCACCTCGTGGCCATGGGTCGCGGCCCAGGCCTCGGAGGCGAGCAGGCAGGCCGACGCGCCGTCGGTGAGCGGCGTCGAGTTGCCGGCCGTCAGCGTGCCGTTGCCGGACGTGCGGTCGAAGGCGGGCTTGAGCGTCGCGAGCTTTTCCAGGGTGGTGTCGGGCCGCAGCACGTTGTCCCGCGACACGCCGCGGAAGCTGACCACCAGGTCGTCCAGGAAGCCGCGCTCGTAGGCCGCGGCCAGCTTCCGGTGCGAGCCCAGCGCCCACTCGTCCTGCGAGTCGCGCGAGATCGCCCACTCGCGCGCCATGTCCTCGCAGTGCTCGCCCATGGACTTGCCGGTGCGCGGTTCGGCCACGCCGGGGAAGTCCGGCTTGAGCTCACCGGGCCGGAAGCCGCGGAACGCGCCGAGCTTCTCCTGCCAGGTGCGGCCCATGTTGGCCGCCAGCAGCCGGCGCCGCAGCGCCTTGCCGTAGACGATCGGCACGTCCGAGGTGGTGTCCGACCCGCCGCCGATGCCGGCCTCGATCTGCCCGGTCGCGATCTTGTTCGCGACGTGGACGATGGTGTCGAGCGAGGTGCCGCACGCGCGCTGCAGCGTGATGCCCGGCGTCAGCGGCGACAGGCCGGACGACAGCGCGGCCTCGCGGCCCAGGTTCCAGTCGGAGGAATGCTTGATGACCGCGCCCATCGCGACCTCGCCGAGCTGTTGGCCATGCAGGCCGAACTTCTCGACCAGCGCGCCGAGCGTGCGCACGGACATGCCGAGGTTGCCGACGTCGGAATACGCGGTGTTCTGGCGGCAGAAGGGAATGCGGACCCCGCCGAGGACGGCGACGGGACGGGACTGGCGCATCGCGGCATCCGGACGTCGATAATGCAGGGCAGCATAGCGCCGGCATCGTGCACGGCCAATCACGTTTCCGATGACGCATCCCCCCGACATCGCCGGCGACGACGGTCCCGTCCACCTGCTCGGCGCGCTGGCGCTGGAGGTCACGCCCGGCGCCGGCCACGTCGCGCTCGCGCAGGCCGACGCCGCCACGATGGGCGGCCATGTCGCGACCGACCTCGCGGCCTTCGCGGCCGACGCCGCGTTGCTGGAACTGGTCACCGTCGGCGCGCACTACGACCCCGTCGAACTGTTGCGACCGGGCTGGCCGCTGCACCGCGAACTCGAGCAACTGGCCGCGCGCGCGCCGCGCACCGGCGGCGGCGCCGGCGGCCGCGTCATCGCCTTCGGCGCGCACGACGGGAAGCTGCCCGGCACGCTGGCGCCGTCGCCCGACTTCGCCGGCGGGCCCCTGCGACTGGTGCCCTTCCTGCTCAGCGTGGGCGACACGGGCGGCGGCGCCATCGCGCGCCTCGGCGACCGGTTCGAGCGCGAGCTGCTCGAGCGCGGCATGGCCGGCGCGGCGACGGCCCTGTTCGCGCAGGAACGCTTCGGCCTTCGCGTGGAGCATGCGCGCTACCTCACGCTGCACGACCTGGTGGCGATGACCGCGCTGCAGTACGAGCACGCCGGCCTGGCCCCGCTGTGGCCGCTGCTGGAGACGGCGCTGCTCGCGCCGGCGGGCGACTGCCTGCTCGACGAGGCACCGGAACCGCGCGTGGCCTACGCCGGCGGCGAGGCGCGCATCACCCTGTTCGATGCGCGCGACTGGTGCCGCCGCCAGGCCCCCGACGCCGATTGCGACGACCCCGCCACGCGCGAGCGCCTGGCCACGGCGATGCGCCACTTCGAGGCCCGCCAGCGCCAGTTCGCCGAAGTCCTCATGGCCCACGCCATCCCCGTCACACTCGAACACCACCCGCAACTGCAAGGTCTTTAGCCATGGATGAACACGGATAAACACGGATCAAGCAGCAATTGATGCGAAGAGATCCGGTTACCGCACCTCCACTACCAGATGCTTTTTGCTCTATCCGTGTTCATCCGTGGCTGAAAAACGCTGCTCGAAGATGAGGTATCCGGCGTCGTCCATGCCGAGGGAGGCGTAGGTGCGCTGGGCGGCGGTGTTGTCGCGTTCGACGTAGAGGCGCAGGCCGATGACGCCCGGGGTGGCGCGGGCGAGCGAGACGGCGTGGGCGTACAGCGCGGCGAACACGCCGGTGCGGCGTTCGGCCGGCGGCACGTAGACGCTCTGGATCCACCACCACCAGCCGTTGCGCCAGTCGCTCCACTCGTCGGTGAGCATCAGCGTGCCGACCGGCAGCGCCAGCGTCTCGCGGCCGGCGACCTCGGCCTGGCGCATCGCGATGAAGTAGCGCGCGCGCATCGGGTCGGCGAGCGCGTTCGACACGCCGAGCGCGACGGTCGCCGGGTCGAGCCGCTTCTGCTCCGTCTCCCACGCCATGGCCGCCGCCCATTCGGCGAGCAGCGGCGCATCGGCCGCCTCCGCGTCGCGGATGCGCAGGCCGGACACTCAGCGCCGGACCATGATCACGCCGCAGGCCACGCGCGCGCCGGCGTCGCCGGACGGCTGGCTGGCGTAGTCGTCGGGCTTCGCGTGCACGATGACCGCGCGGCCGGCGATGTCGTTGGCCAGGCCGGTGCCGAGCGCGACGTCGGCGAGGTGCTTGTCGATCCGCGCGACACCGTCGGCGTTCGCGACGATGTTGTCCGCGTCGCCCAGGTGGTGCGGGCCGGCGCCGGCGCGGCCGTGCGGGCTGTTGGTCGGGTTGAAGTGGCCGCCCGCGCTCGAGGCGTCCGCAGCGCTGCAGTCGCCGTGCTCGTGCACGTGGAACCCGTGGCTGCCGGGCGACAGCCCGCCGATCTCGCCACCGACGTGCACGCCGTCGCCCATGGTGGTGAACGTGAGCGTGCCGCTGACCAGGCTGGCGGACGCGGGCGCGAGCACCGCGGTCGCGCGCGATGCCGCGGGCAGCACGTCGGGTTCCGGATCGCGTTCCAGGGCCGGCGGCGCGCAGGCCGCGAGGGCGAGCAGCGACAGGGGCGCGAGGACGGCAAAGGCAGGGCGGCGCATGGGGCTCTCCTTGCGTGGGGTGCGAGCCGGCCACGGTAGGTCCGGGACGGTCGCAGGGCGGTGAATGCGGGTCACTTGCGGGCGAGCTTGCGGGTGACGGTGTTG